>PSMS01000017.1:0-9743 GCA_040290225.1 Patescibacteria group bacterium
AATTTTATTTTAAAAAACATTTTTTAAAAATCAATTAAAATTGTTAATAACTTTTCACTATTTCTATTTCTTCTTCTAAAATAACTTCAAACTCATCACTGACTTTCTTTTTAACATAATCTATTAATTGGTAAACATCATTAAAAGTCGCTCTTTTTAAATTAATAATAAAGTTAGCATGTTTTTCTGAAATCTGAGCATCTCCAATTTTTTTTCCTTTTAAACCTAATTCCGATATAACAAAAGCAGTAGGAATTACGGGAAACGGATCATTTTTAATTTTATTTTTTTCTAAGGCTAAATTTTTTAATTTTTCAGAAGCTTTTTCTAAAGGAATATTTTTAAAAATACTTCCAGCATTTGGATACTCAATTGGATGTTTTTCTTTTCGATAATTTATTTTTTCTTCTATCGCTTTAATTAAATAATTTTTGTCATTTATTTTCTCAAACTTTAAAAGAGCGCTAATAATAAGCCAATTTTTATCTTTTTTAAAAAATGAATCTCTATATTGAAAATTAATTTCATCTTTTTTAAATTTTCTATATTCTTTTGTTTTTAAATTAATAGCTTCAACTTCAATAACCAAATCTTTTATTTCTCCACCAAAACAACCGGCATTTCCTCTTATAGCTCCTCCTAATTCTCCAGGTAAACCACCAGCCCATTCTAAACCTTTATAATTTAATTCAATTAATTTTTCTAAAATTTCGCTTATTAAAAAATTTGCTCCAATTTTAATTATTCCTTCATCAATTATCTGCCATTCTTTAAAATTTGTTTTCAAAACAATTCCTTTAAAATTATCAAAAAGAATATTTGTCCCTCCACCTAAAATAAACAAAGGCAAATCATTTTTATAAAAATTAAAAAAATCCTCTAATTCCTCTTTTCTTTCTAAATAAACAAAATACTTTGCTTCTCCACCAATTTTAAAATTAGTTAAGGGTGCAATTATTTTATTTTTTATTATTTCCATATTCTAAAAAATTGATAAACATCCTAAATAATCAAACCCCACAATTTATTTTATCTATAATTTTGAATATATTTTTTGTTTAATTTTATTAATTCTTTTAAGTAATCTATTGTAATTTTAAATTTATCAAGTTTATATTTTTTTAAAAAGTTATCAACTCTTTTTTCTTCAACAAAAGTTCCTGAAAAAGGCAAAATATATTCTAACAATCTCATAAAAAAACTTGTATCCTTTTGAGTTTTAGGATTGAATATTTTTTCCCATCTTTTTTCTATTTCCTCAAAAATTATCTCTTTATTTTTGTAATTTGAGTTTAAAGAAGCAAAGAAATAAATTTTTTGAGCTAATCTTACTTTTTCAGAAAAAACATAATCAAAAACTTTTTTTAATTCATTTTTATCTTTTACTCCTCCTAAAGCAAACAAAACATTTCTTTTTTCTGTAATTATTTCAGATTTTTCATAATAGTTCTTTAAAAATTCAATAAATTTTTTATTTTGATTAATAGCAATTGAAAAAACTGGTACTTTTATTTCTGGAGAAATAGATTTTGGGTTGTTAATAAATTTTTTAAATTCTTTTTCAGCCCAATCAATAATTTTTTCATCTTCTTCAAAATATCCTTTAAATAAAATCGCATTATTTCTTAAAGAAGTTTCAATTGGCAATTCATCTTTTTGAGGTTTCAATTTTAACCAATTTAAAATTTTTTCTGAAATAGTTTTTCCTAATATTTTACTTTGTTGCCAATCAAGGAAAACAAAATCTTCGTTAAGAAAACTCAAAATTAAATTAAAAAGTCTTTTATTATCTTTCAATTCTCGATAATTTATTACTTTTTCTAAATAATCATAAAAATTATTTAAATTAATTTCATTTCTTAAAACTAAATATCTTTTTGTCAACAATAATAAAAGAACATCTAATTCGCTACCAACTTTTAATATTTTTTCGGTTAAATCTTGAGAATAATCAACTAAATAAAAACCATTAAAGTCTTTATTAACAATTAAATAATCGTAATTATTAGAGATGTTTATTTTTTCTTTTGAAAAAATGGTTTTTATTAAATTTCTATTTGTTTTAATAACCAAAGGGATGGTCCATTTATCTTTAAGGTCTTTCCAAATTGTAAATTTTTTTTGTTCAAGAATAAATTTATTTTTGTTTTTACTTACATAAACAATAGGAAAATTCTTTTTAGTTATAAAATCATTCATTATTTTTGTAATTACTCTTCCCGAAACTTTTTCTAAAGACTTCCACAAATCATTGGCTTCAGCATTTTGATATTTAAAACTTTTAATGTAATACTTTAAACCCCGAGAGAACATTTGATCTCCTAAGAAATTATTTATCATTTTAAGAATACTCCCACCTTTGTTATAAGAAATTTCATCAAAAATTTCAGAAATCTCTTCAGGTTTTTTTACATTTACTTTTATAGAATGAGTTGCAATCAATTTATCTCTTGCAAAAGCACCAACTTGATCATCAAAAACATAATTTTTTAACATTTCCCATTTAGGAAAGTATTTATCAACAGCTTTATAGGCTAAATAATTAGCGAAACTTTCATTTAACCATAAATCATCCCACCATTTCATTGTTACTAAATTTCCAAACCACATATGAGTCAATTCATGAGCAATTACTTCAGCAATAATTGGTTTATGATTTTGTGGTGTTATGTTTTCAAAAAATAAAAGAAGATTTTCTCTAAAAGTAATTGCTCCCCAATTTTCCATTGCTCCAAAAGCAAAATCAGGAACAGCAATTAAATCTAATTTTTCTAAAGGATATTTCTCTCCAAAAAAATTTTCCATATAAGATAAAAATTTTTTAGTACATTCCAAAGCAAATTTACCTGCTCGAGATTTTCCTTTTGTTGTTACAATTCTTAATAAAATATTTTTGTATTTATCTTCTAAAAACTCAAAATCACCAACACCTAAATAAAGCAAATAAGTTGACATTCTTGGTGTTGGTTTAAATTGAACTATTTTTTTATTATTTTTAGTTTCTTCTTTTAAAGGTAATGTATTTGAAATTGCTTTTAATTCTTTTGGAAAAATTAGGGTTATTTCAAAAATTGCTTTGTAAGATGGGTGATCAATACAAGGAAAAGCGGATCGAGCATCATTTGGTTCAAATTGGGTTGTAATTAAATATTTTTCCTTCCCACCTTCTTGATATTTACTTAAATAAATTCCTCCAAGTTTTTCAATTAATTTTCCTTCAAATTCTATTTTAATTGAATTTTCTTTTTTAAAATTATTTTTAATTCTTAATTTATCTTTTTCTAATTTAAACCTTGCTCTATCTCCATTAACAAAAACATTAATAATTTTCAAATCCTTACAATCTAAAACTAAATCTTTAATTTCTTTTTCTAATACTAAAATAATTTCTTCTTCTCCTCTAAAAATCTTATTATCTAAATTAAAATCAAATTTTAGGCTATATTTTTTTACATCTTTTAAATTATAAATTTTCTGCATCCTCTCTTCCTTTCACTGCTTTATCATAATCAACCCATGATTGATAAATTTCAGGATATTTTTCTTTCAAATAACTTAAAGCTAATCTTCTAATTTCCTGAGTATCTACTTGATCATTAGATCCTAAGTTTTCCATTACATATCCAGCTACTTCTTCAACAACAGAAATTAATTGGTCTTGAGAAAAACCTGCTTGCAAACCAGCTTTTCTAATTGAATCTTTTAATTTTTCTTCTTTAAATTCTTCTAGGCCTCTATTTCCTCTTTTTTGGACTGTTTTTGGCATTTTAATAAAAGATTTTTTAATTTTTCCGACCACTTATTTAATTATAAAATAAAAATTTCAAAAATTTATAATATCTGTTGATTGCTTAAATACTCTTTTATAATCTTAAGAGAATAATTAATAGCCTCATTTAATTCCATAAATAATTTTCCGCCAGCAGAATTTTTATGCCCTCCTCCATTGAAATATTGTAAAGCCAAATAACCAACATCTACATTTTTTGATCTCAAACTAACTTGGATTAGATTTTCTTTTTCTTCTAAAATAACAATGATTTCTAAATTTTTTATTCTATTTAAGTAATTTTTAAAATAGCTTATAAAACTTTTCTTTTCTTTATTATATTTATTTTCTATAACCAAAAGACCTATTTTTTCATCAATGATTTTAAATTTCTCTATCAACTCTTTTTCTAATAATAAATCTTCGTAAGATAAAGAAGTTAAAATCTTTATTATTTCAAAATAATTAATTTCGTAATTAAAAAGTTTTAAAATTATTTCAAAAGTTTCTTTTTTAACATTATTAGTTGTCAAAATTAAAGAATCTCCCAAAATACCTAAAAGAATTAATTCAGCTATTTTTTTATCAATAAGATCTAATTTTTCTGCTAGATAAAAAATTAAATTAGTAGTTGAAATTGCTTGAGGGATTACAAAATTAATATTTCCAAAATTTTGATTTGTCTCATGATGATCAATATTAATAATATATTTTTCTTTTAAAAATTTTTCGTTGTTATACATTAAAATATCTAATTGAGCGCTATCGACAATAACAACATTTTCTATTTTTTTATCATTTATTTCCTTTTTACTAATAATGTTATTTTCTACTTCATTTATAAAATTTTTTAAATTCTCCGTAATTTCTTCATCAAAGAAAACAAAAAATTTTTTATTTAATTTTTTAAAAATAAAAGCCATAATAAATGCACTTGAAAAAGCATCATAATCATAGTTTCGATGAGTAATAATTAAAAAATTATCTTTTGTTTTTAAATTCTCTAAAACTAATTCTATTTTCTCGATACCCATTTATTATTTTTTATATAAAAACGCCACAACAGCTTAGCATCCTCCTCGGCATAATCAATACCTATTCTTGTTTTTTTAATTATATCGCTTCCTTGAATTTTTTCTCCGTTTTCTAACCAGATATATTTATTTTCAACTAAATCTTTCCCCCAAAAACCATTGTCTAATTTTAATTCATAACATAATTTTCCTGGTCCTTTAGGATCTTTTAAATTTTTTATCGGCTCCAAGCTTCTTATGAGAACACATTCTGGATAACCTTCTTTGTAAGTTGTAATATTAAGTTGGTAATAATTACCATAGACCAAATAAATATAAATGTGGCCTCCTTTTAAATATTCCGCTAAATTTCTTTTTGTCACTTTTGCTTTTTTAAGTTTTAAAATTCTTTTAATAAACAAATCTTTATTTTCAACATATTTTTCAATTCTTGACCAATTCTTTTCAATTATTTTTAATTTTTCTTTTTCGGGTTGTTCTTTTTTTGAGTAAGCATGTGAAGCTTTGTCATTAGGTCCAATATAAGCTTCAGTTTCAACAATTTTACCAATTAATAACTTATTATTAATTTTTCTAACAATGTATTTTCCTAAAAGTTCTTGGGCAACCTTTAATGTTGGTCTTGTAAAAAAATCTCTATCAAGCTTCATTAATAAATTAATCTCTTTTTTGAAATCTCTAAAGCCCTCTTAAATATTCTAATGGTTTCATCATAAGTTTTGCGATCAACAAAATAAGGTGTACCATCTTTACCTCCATGAGCAAAAGTATAACGAGCAGGATCATTAAAAGAAGGTTTAGCACCATAAATCAATTCAACTGCTAAAGATAAGGCTCTTATTGTTTTAGGACCAATTCCTTCAATTAAAAGTAAATCTTCAAGAGTTTTTGGCTGTAAAAATTTTGCTTTCTCGATTGATTTTTGAATTCTTTTAATATCAAATTTTTCTTCCACAACTGGATGATAATTAAATTCAATATTATCTAAAAATAATGAAATTTTTCTTTTATTGTTTAATCTTTCCATTTCTCTTATAATTTTTGGTTCTTCTAAAACTTTGATTAGTCCTTCCCTATTTTCTTTACTTTCTTTAGCGGTTAAATTTAAAACTTTTTTCAAAAATATATCTGAAGCTATTCCTTGATGAGGTTCTTCAATCAAATTTTGGGGATTATACCAGTGATATCTTCGAGCCAAAGACAAACTTGTGTTCATTCCCTGTTGAATAACAGTCCAACTTCCCTTTTTAGTCAGGATAAAAACATGGTGGTATAAATTAAATCCATCTTGAATTAAAGAATTATCAATTTTAGCAACTAATTTTGAAAGCCTTGAATATTTTTCCCCATCCAAGCCTGTTTTTTCTCCAATTAATAAAAGTTCTTCAGGTGTTTTTCGTGATGTTTTTCCTTTACCACCAGCAATATAAATTCCTAGATTTCTTTCTTTAAATGCTTCTTTTAAGGCTGCTGTTAAAACAACTGTTAATCCTGAAGAATTCCAATCAAAAGCTAATAAACATCCTAAGGATTGAAACCAAACTGGATGTGAAATTCTTTTTAAAAATTCCTCTTCACCATATTCTTCAATAATAAGTTCAGCAACAATTCCACCAAGTTTTTTCATTCTTTCAAAAAGCCATTTAGGACATTTGCCATAATCTAAAGGTGTTGTTGCCCACCCTGTTTTCATCTTAAAATTTATTTTATAACATTTTCTCTATCTTTAGTTTATAATTTGATAAAGTTATGATTGAAGAAAAAATTCAAAATTTAATTGAAGGTGATGTGGAAATTGACGAAAAAATTTTAGATCTTTATTCTGAAGACAAAAGTATATTTAAAATTAAACCAAAATTGGTTGTTTTTCCTAAAAACGTTGAAGATGTTAAAAAAATTGTTAATTTAGCTAATAAAGAAAAATTTTCAATAACTCCTCGATCTGCTGGAACAGATATGTCTGGTGGATCAGTAACTGATGAAATTTTAATTATTTTTACAAAATACTTTAATCATTTTGAAATTGATTTTGAAAATAAAAAAGCTATTGTTGAGCCTGGTGTTTATTTTAGAGATTTTGAAAAAGAATTAAATAAATATAATCTAATGCTTCCTTCTTATCCTGCTTCAAAAGAAATTTGTGCTTTAGGAGGAATGATAGCTAACAATTCTGGAGGAGAAAAAACTCTCCAATATGGTAAAACAGAAGATTATATAAATAGTTTAAATGTTGTTTTAAGTGATGGTAATGAATATCATTTTAAAAAATTGAATAAGAAAGAATTAGAAGAAAAGTTTTCTTTAAATAATTTTGAAGGAGAAATTTATAGAAAAGTTTATAATTTGATAAAAGAAAATTTTGAATTGATCCAAAAGAAAAAACCAATAGTCAAGAAAAATTCAGCTGGTTATAATATTTGGAAAGTTTTTGATGGAGAATATTTTGATTTAACAAAATTGTTTGTTGGTTCTCAAGGAACCTTAGGAATAATTACTAAAGCAGAATTAAAATTAGTTGAAAAATTAAAATATGAAAAATTGATCATTGTTTTTATTTACGATTTGCTTAAAATTCCTGAATTTTTAAACAAGACATTACCCTTAAAACCAATAAGTCTGGAAATTACTGATGATCATACATTTAAAATTTATTTAAAATTTGCAAAAGAAATGGCAGAAATTTTGGGAGCAAAAGGTATTTTTAAAACAATTAAACTTTTTCTTCCTGAATTTTTAATGATTTTAAAAAGAGGAATTCCCAAATTAATTGTTTTAACTGAATTTGAATCTGACAATGAAGCTGAGCTAAAAGAAAAAGTAAAAGAATTTAAAAAAATTTGTGAAGAATTGAAATTGATGTATAGAGCCCCACAAAATGAATTAGAAACTCAGAAATATTGGAAATTAAGAAGAGACACTTATAAATTATTAAGAGAAAAAATTAAAGATAGATTAGCAGCTCCTTTTATTGATGATATTATTGTCAATCCTGAATATTTTCCTGAATTTATTCCTAAATTAACAAAAATTTTAGATGAGTCAAAACTTCTTTATACAATTTCTGGTCACTTAGGAGATGGAAATTTACATATTATCCCTTTGCTTGATATGAAAAAAGAAAAAGAAAAAATATTTCCAACAATGGAGAAGGTTTATGATTTAGTTTTAGAATATAAAGGTTCTTTTACGGCTGAACATAATGATGGTTTAATAAGAGGGTATTATTTGAAAAAATTATTTGGTGAAGAAATTTACAATATTTTTGTTGAAATTAAAAAAATTTTCGATCCTAATAATATTTTTAATAAAGGTAAAAAAATAGATGTTGATTTAGATTTTGTTAAGTCTCATATTAAAACTTAAAAACTAAAATAATATCAGAAACATTTGTTGGCAATCTTCCGGTAATTATTCCATCTTCTACTTTTTTAAAAAAATTATAACTATCGTTATTTTGAAGATATTTATCAATCTCAATTTTTAATTTTTTTATTTTTTCTAATGTTATTTGATCGCCCAAAGCACCAGCATAAGGAGTATTATCCCAACCATCAGAATTTATCGAAACAATTCCTATATTTTTTTTAATTTCCCTTTCTTTTAAAAATTTCAAAAACCATAAAACTAACTCTTGATTTCTTCCTCCCTTTCCCTTCCCCTTAACTTTAACTGTAGTTTCTCCACCATAAATTAATAAATTCTTTTCCGATTTTAAAATTTCGTTCAATAAAATTTTCGCAACATTTGAAACTTCTCCCTTCAAGTCTGTTTTTTTAATTTCTGATTTTATTTTTAATTTTTTTGCTTCTTTTTCAATTTCTTTTAAAATTGTTAGATTACTTAAAATTAAAATATTTTTAACATTATTAAAATATTTATCATCTTTAACTGTCTCTTTTAAATCGTCTCTTTTAACTATTTTATTAATTTTATATTTTTTAATTATTTTCCAGGCATCATCAATTGTAGTCTCATCTTTAACTGTTGGTCCTGAGGCAATAAAAGATAAATCATTTCCTGGAACATCTGAAACAATTAAAGAAATAACCTTTGCTGGATATAAAATTTTTGCAAGTCCCCCACCCTTAATTTCATCTAAATGCTTTCTAATAGTATTCATTTCATAAATATTTGCTTTTGATTTTAAAAGTAAATTATTAACCTCGATATATTTTTTAAAATCAATCACTGGTAAATTAAACAAGGCAGAGCCACCACCATAAACAATAACAAAAACCAAATCATTTTTATTTAAATTGTTTAAAAAGTAATCTTTAATTTTTCTTGTAAATTGGTAGTTTATTTTCGAGGGCAAGGGATGGGTTCCTTTAGTAAATTCAATCTTTGATTTTTTAATTTTTGCTTTTTTAACATCTATTACAAAACCTTTCTTTAAATTATTTTTTATTAAATTTTCTAAAAACAAAGATGTTTTAAATGCTCCCTTTCCAAAACCTATTAGAAATATTCTTTTAAATTTTTTTAAATTGATTTTATTTTTGAAAATAAAAAGATAATTGTCCCTTTTCTTAAATATTCTTTTTAAATAAACATCTGGTTGAATAGAAACAAGCCCTTTTTCTAATAGGTTTAAAATTGTTTTTCTTTCATTATTTAAAGAAAGTTTATTTGCATTTTTTATAATCATTAATTTCAATTTTAAACATTTTGTTTTAAAATTTAAATAAAATTAGGTGCTAAGATGATAAATAGAAAATGGTTAACATTATTGCACAGTTTCTCCTCCTTTACCTACTTATATTTCTACTACAACAATTGTCTCATTAAATAATAATCTTCTATCATTTAACACAGGAACAATTCATATAATTGGTAATCTAAATGTTTTAGGAAACGGCAACGTCGGCATTGGGACGGCGAATCCAATAACTGCGCTCGATGTTCGTTCTGGTGGCGGTAGAATAACGGGCAACGGGCTT
>PSMS01000001.1:0-48655 GCA_040290225.1 Patescibacteria group bacterium
AGTTGTAGCATCTCCAGATGAAACAAAAAATCTTATAACATCCCCTAAATTTGAAGGATTGGGAGATACAGAAAGTTGAACTTCATTAGTATTACATTGTGGCCTTGGATTAATAGTAAAACTTACGGTTTTTCTACATTCTTCAGAACAATTATCAAAATTTCCTTCACAATGTCTCCATATTCTTGTCCAAGTAAAAGTTCCTGGTTTATTAGCTCTACATTGTGTTTCCCAACCAAATCTTGTTTCATTACAATTAATAACTGCATTAGGATCAGAAAATTCATTTCTCCACCAAGTTGAAGCATCTCCAGATGAAACAAAAAATCTTATAACATCTCCTAAATTTGAATGATTGGGAGATATAGAAAGTTGAACTTCATTAGTATTACATTGTGGCCTTGTTCCTCCAAATCCAAAAACTTGACCTAAATTAAGAAAAAGATAAAAAAGAAAGAAAGATAAAAATAATTTTTTCATTTTTGGTTTTTAAAAATTTAATTATCGCTCAATTACAATTTTATTATAAATATTATTATTTGTCAATACCTAAAATAAGTCTTATTTTTCGCTTAATTTCTTCTATTTCCTCTATTTTTAAATTTGAAATCTTTCTCAAATAAGAATTTTCTTTTGATAAAAAATCTGAAATTAAAACAATATCGTATTTGAAAAGATCTTGGAGTACTTTATTAGAAAGAAAATCAAAAATTGTTAAAGGGTAAGCTTTCTTTTCATCGATTAATTTTGCTAAACTTCTTTCTTCTGGAAAATTCCAAGACAAAAGCTCAATAAAATAACAATTAGAAAATTTAATAGCCTCTTGGGTAAATTTTGTATTAGTTATAACTAAACAAATTGAGTTTTCTTTAAATTTTTCCTTAATATCTAAATATCTTCCATAAACATAGAGGATCGTTTTAACATCACTTTTCTTCCATGGTTGTTGATGAAATTTACATTCAGCAATATAAAAAAAATTATCTTTTTTTAATAATAAATCAATTTCGTATTTTAGACATTTGCCGTCCAAAAATAAATTATGATGAGCCTCGAATCCATAAAGTTTGTAAAGATGAGCCATAAATTTTTCAAAAGGATAACCCGATGGTCCTAATTTCAAAATTGCATTTTTTAAATTAAAACTATAAGCCTCTTTTCTTTCCTTAATTTTCAAATAATCAAAAATAAATTTAAAAATATCCCTTGTTCTGACTTTTTCTTGGGGAAAATTTTTTTTAATTAATTCCAAAATTTCATTTATTTCCTCTTCATTTATTTTTAATCGAAGCAATGTATTTTTGATCTTACTTTCTTTATAGGGTTCTATTCTTTTATCACTTTTTATAACATAATTAGGCATTAATCTTTGTAATTTTTGTAAGCTTTTTCTATTAACTCAATTGCTTTATTTTTTCCAAACCAATCCTTAACCCTAACCCATTTTCCTGGCTCCAGGCTTTTGTAATTTTCAAAAAAGTGTTTAATTTTATTTTTAATAGCTTCGGGAAGTTGATCAATATCTTCATAAGATCCCTCAATTGGATCAATTTTTTTAACAGGAACAGCTATAATTTTTTCATCAAAGCCTCCTTCATCTTCCATCAGTAAAACTCCTATTGGTTTAGTTTTAATTACTGAACCTGGAAAAACAGAAAAATCACAAATAATTAAAACATCAACAGGATCTCCATCATCAGCTAATGTTCGTGGAATAAAACCATAATTGAAAGGATAAACCATAGCTGTGTGTAAAAATCTATCAACAAAAATTATTCCCAATTCTTTATCTAATTCATATTTAACGCCTGTATCTTTAGGTATTTCGACAACTACATAAAATTCTTCAAAATTTTTTAAATCCTTATTAATTTCTGAATATTTCATTTTTTAAAAATTTTTTAATTAAGACCTTTTTATTGCTTAGTTTCTGGTTCAGCTGTTCCTCCTTCAATAAATTCTTCTGGCTTGTTTGCTAATCTTACTTCTATTTTCCAGCCAGTCAATTTAGCAGCTAATTTGATATTTTGTCCTTTTGTTCCAATAGCTAAAGGTAAATTAGCTTCGTCAACTAAAACAAGCATAGTCCTTTTAAGCATTTGTCTAACCTCAATTACTTTAGCTGGAAGTAAGGCATTAGCTACATATTTTGTTGGCTCTTCATCCCAAGGAATTATATCTATTTTTTCATTATTAAGCTCATTCATTATCGAAATAATTCTAGCACCCTTAGCTCCTATACAAACACCAACTGGATCAATATTTGGCGAATTCGAATAAACAGCCATTTTTGTTCTTACACCCGGTTCTCGAGCTACTCCTTTAATTTCAACAATTCCTTCAGCTATTTCAGGAACTTCAAAGGTAAAAATAGCTGGAATAAAAAAAGGATGAGCCCTTGAAAGAAAAATTTTTACTCCTTGAGGAGTATTTTCAACAGCATAAACATAAAATCTCATTTTTTGACCATTTCGATAGTTTTCACCAGGAATTGTTTCATTCTTATACATAATTCCTAAAATTTTTCCTAAATTAACTAAAATATTTCCTTGAGGATCTTTTTTTTCAATTGTTCCTGAAACAATTTTTCCTTCTTTATTTTTAAATTCATCGTATAAAGTCATTTTTTCTGCTTCTCTTATTTTTTGAATGACAACTTGTTTAGCTACTTGGGCAGCTATTCGACTAAAAGATTCAATTGGAGGTAAATCAAAAAATATTTCTTCTCCACATTTAACATTTGGATTAATTTTTTGAGCTTCTTCAAGCATAATATGTTTTTGGGAATCAAATTTTACTTCTTGAAGTTCTTCTGGACAAACAACTGTTTTAACTAAATAAAACTTTATTTCACCTGTTGGTGTTTTCTTAGCTTTTACAACAGAATCTTTTAAATTATTATCTCGTCGATAAGCACTGGCTAAAGCATTCAAAAAGACCTCTTCAACTGTTTCTAAGGAAAGATTATGAATTTCAGCTATTTGTTGAAGAAAGTTTTGAACTTGTTTTATGTTAATCATTTTTGTAAAATTATATCATAAAATGTGGCTTATTAAAAACATAAAAGATTTTTTAAATTCTTTTTTATTGTTTTTACCAAAAATTTTAGGAAAGTTAATTATTATTTTGTTTATCTTATTTTCAATCTTTTTATACTCTCAATTAAAATATAAATATTTGCCAGTTGAAAAAAGAAATTATCAAGAAATTAAAAATCCTCTTAATCCTTTTGATGTTTTCAAATTAAAAATCCCTAATCTAAAAAAGGATTACGAGATCCTCTAACCTCAAAATGTAAATGGCAACCAGTTAAACCCTTAACATAACCAGTATTACCAACATAACCAATCAAATCTCCTTTTTCTACATATTCACCCTCCTCAACAGTTCTCAAACTTAAATGAGCATAAACTGTATAAACATTATTTTCATGATAAATAATTATATAATTTCCGTAACCACTATTCCAACCATCTTGAGAAACAACTACATAACCATTTTGAGCAGAATAAACAGGTTCACCACAGGGAGCAGCAATATCAACAGCATTATTACCATGTTTTTCTCCCCAACTATAACCACTTACTGGAACAACAAAACCCTTCATTGAAGCTAAAGCGGAAATATAACCCCTGAAACCGTAATTTTTTGTAGAAATACTTCTTTCAACAATTTTCGGTTTTAAACCAGGAATTTTAATTTTCATTCCTATTTTCAAATCTTTCTCACTTGAAAGATTGTTAATTAATAAAAGATCTTCAATTTTTACTTTAAATTTTTTACTAAGAGACCAAAGGGTATCTCCTTTTTTAACTTTATATTCCCAAGAAGGTGTATTTTTGATTTTTTCTTCAAGTCCAACAAAAAAATCATTATCAAGACTAACTTCAAAATTTGTTAAATTAGCTAAAGTAATTTCATAATAATTTGTTTCAAAATTATTTTTTCTAGAAAGATCAAAAGATCTCGGCGAAATAAATTCTTCTGAAGCTTCAACAAAATTATTAAAAATAAAAAACAAGCTAATTAATAAAATTAATCTTAATAAAAAATTAGTACTAATTTTTTCTTAAAAATTTATTTTCGAACCTTAAAGTAAAATAAATTATAACTCAAAAAAGAAAAATATCAAAATGAAAAATTTGGGACAAAATTTCTTAAAAAATAAGCATTTTTTAAAGAAAATTGCTCAAGCTTTAGAAATTAATGAAAATGATACCATTGTAGAAATTGGAGGTGGTCATGGAGAGTTAAGTCAATTTTTAACCAAAGCAAAAAATTTAATAATTTTAGAATTAGATCGGGATTTATTTTATCATTTAAAAGAAAAATTTAAAAATTTTAATAATATTAAAGTTATCAATGAAGACTTTTTGAAATTTGATTTAAGTGTTTTTAAAAATAATTACAAACTTGTTGGTAATATACCTTACTCGATTACTGGAAAAATTTTTAGAAAGGTTTTAAAAAGAGAAAATTTTCCAAAATTGTTAGTTTTTACTCTTCAAAAAGAGGTTGGTTATAAATTTTTAGAGAAAGAAAAAAATAATTTTTGGAATACTTGGATAAAAATTTGGGGAGAAGTAAAAAATTTAGGAATAATTAAAAAAAACAATTTTTATCCAGTTCCCAAGGTTGATTCAATTATTATAAAAATCAAATTTTTCGAAAAACCAAAAATTAAAGATGAAGAAAATTTTGCTAAGTTTTTAAAATTCATTTTTCGAGAACCTAATAAAAAATTAAAAAACAAAATAGATAAAGAATTAGGTGAATTAAAAGAAAAAAGAATTTTTGAGTTAAGTTTTGAAGAAATTATCAATTTATGGGGAAAATTAAAATAAAATTAAAATAAATGGAAATTTTAGAAAAAATCAAAAAATTATCAGAAAAAAACCTTGAAGAACTATTTAAAGAATTAAATTTTAGCTTTGATGGCTTAAGCGAAAAAGAAGTAGAAAAAAGATTAAAAATTTATGGAAAAAATATTATTGAAAGTTATCAAATTCAGTTTTTAGAAATTTTTAAAAGAAATTTTTTTAATTTTTTCAATCTTCTTTTACTATTTTCAATTTTAATTTCTTTTATTTTAGAGAGAGGATTAGAAACTTTTTTTATATTTTTATTTTTTATTTTCTCTTTAATTGTAGGCGTTTATCAAGATTATAAATCAAATGATCTTTTAAGAAAGCTTTTAAAATTTTTTAAAAAGTATTCTTTGGTTAAAAGAAACGGAAATTGGGAAAAAATTGAAAGCGAATTTATTGTGCCTGGTGACTATATTAAAATAAAAAGCGGTGAACAGGTACCCGCTGATATAAGAATTATTAAAGCTGAAAATGTTTTAGTTGATGAATCAATTTTAACTGGAGAAAGTGAACCTATAACTAAAACCGAAAAAATTATTAAAGAATTTTCTAATATCCTTTTTTCTGGAACTTATTTATTAAAAGGAGAAGCTGAAGGAATTGTTATTTTAACAGGAAAAGAAAGTTATTTAGGAAATTTGGCTAAAGGAACAATTGAAATAAAAAAAGAAACCGCTTATGAAAAAATTTTAGATGATTTTGCTAAAAAAATTACTTATTTAGGATTCTTTTTAGGAATTTTGATTGTCTTTTTAAATTTTTTTAAGCCTCAACCAATTCCTTTAAAAGAAATTTTAATTTTTATAATTGTTTTAATCGTTGCTATTGTACCCGAGTTTTTACCAGCAATGACAGTTCTAACTTTAAGTCTTGCTGCTTTCAGGTTATCAAAAAAAGGAGGATTAATAAAAAGACTTTCAGCAATAGAAGATTTGGGATCAGTTGAAATTTTATGTACTGATAAAACTGGAACGATTACTACCAATGAACTAAAATTAAATAAAATTATTTCTGAAAATGAAAAAGATTTTATTAAATATTTCTTATTGGATTATTATTTTTTAAAAGATTTAACACCTTACGAAAAAGCAATTTTAGAAAAATATGGTTTACCTAATTATGATGAGTTTGAATTAATAGAAAATTTGCCTTTTGATCCAATTTTAAGAATAGAAAAATTAATTGTTAAAGAAAAAAATATTAATCAAACTTTAGAAATAATAAAAGGAGCTCCTGAAGAAATAATAAAAATTTGTTTTCCAAACGGAAATAAAGAGAAATTAGAAGAATTTGAAAAAGAAGATAAAAGTGGTTTTAGAACCTTAGCCCTTGCTTTAAAAAAAGAAAATGATTTTATTTATTTAGGTTTAGCTTCTTTTGAAGATCCACTAAAAGAAAGTTCTTTTGAGGCCATAAATTTAGCTAAAAAATTAAATTTAGAAATAAAAATTTTAACAGGAGATAGTCCGTTTGTAGCTAAAAAAGTAGCTTTAGAACTTGGATTAATAAAAGAAAATGATGATGTAATTTTAGGAGAAAAATTAAGAAATTTGGAAAAAGAAAAATTAAAAGAGATCATAAAAAATAATAAAGTTTTTGCCAGGGTTTTGCCTGAAGATAAATTAAAAATAATTGAAATCTTACAAGAAGAAAAATTTGTTGCTTTTTTAGGAGAAGGTATTAATGATGCTTTAGCTTTAAAAAAAGTTAATGTTGCTTTGGTTGTTGATTCAGCTTCAGATATTACTAAACAAGAGGCTGATATTGTTTTGCTGAAAAAAGATCTAAAAACAATTGTTGATACTATTTATGAAGGAAGAAAATCGATAGAAAATATAGGAAAATACATAAAACATACAATGAGTGATAATTTTGGTAATGTCTTTTCTGTTTCTCTTTTAACTCTTTATTTACCTTTTGTTCCTTTATTACCTATCCAAATTCTTTTAACTAATTTTTTAACTGATATTCCTTTAATCTCTTTTGCTAATGATAATGTAGAAACAAAGGAAATTAAAAAACCTGTTAAATTTTCCAATAGAGAATTGATTATTCTTCTTTTAGGTTTAGGATTAGTTGCTGGTTTAAGTAATATTTTGGGCTATTTATTAGTAAAAAACGAATCTCCTGAAATAATAAGAACAACAATTTTTACAATTACTACTTTTACAGGACTTTTAGTTTCTTATTCAATCAGAACAAAAAGTTTTTTCTTAAAATCGAAACCATCTAAAAGTTTTTTTATTTTTACTTTAATGGGTTTTGTTTTAGCTTTTTTATTTTTAAATTTATCTTATTTCCAAAAAATTTTTGGTTTTGTTAATTTACCACCAACTATTTTATTAAAAACTTCATTTATCTTAATTTTCTTTATTCTTTTTACAGAAGTTTTTAAAATTTATTTCTACAAAAAATATCCCCAATCAATTTAAATTACTTTTTTAGATTCTAAAAGTTTAAAAAAGTTTTCAAATAATTTAGCTACTAAAATTGGACCGGTTCCACCAGGTGTTGGAGTAATTAAAGAAGCTTTGTTTTTTAGTTTTTCGAAATTAATATCCCCATAAATATTTTTTTCTTCAAAATAATAACCAAAGTCTATTAAAATAGCATTTTCTTTACAATCATTAATCAAATTGGCTTTTCCGACTCCACTTACAATTATGTCAGCTTCTTTTAAAAATTCATTCAAATTTGTATGAGAATTAGCGATAATAATTGTTGATTTATTATTGGCAAAATAATGAACAAGCGGTTTACCAATTAATCTTCCATAACCAACAATTAAAACTTTTTTTCCTTCAAAATTTAAAAAAAATCTTTTTTTCAAAAAATCAACAACCTCAACAGCTGGTGGTCTAATTACATAAGTATCAGTATAATATTTTCCTAAAAGCCCAGAAGATAAACAATCAATATCTTTTTTAGGAGGAATAGAATTAAGAAGATATTGAACAGGAAATTTTTCTGGTAAAGGAAGTTGAACAATTCCTCCTTGAATTGTTTTTGATTTAATTACCTGATGAATATATTTTCTTATTTTCTTTTTTGTTAAATTTTCTGGAATTTTGTAAATTCTAAAATCTATATTCAATTTCTCAGCAAATTTTTGTTTAACCTTTAAAAAACTTTCTTTCTCTTTATCTTCACCAATTAAAAAAGCAGCTATTTTTAACTCTCCAAAATTTTTTCTTTTTTCTTTTAAATCTTCTAAAATTTCCTCAGCTAATTTATTTCCTTCAACAATCATTAGTTTAACCTTTTATGACTCCTATTGGAACCAATTTAACTATTTTTTTAGCAATACCAATTTGATGAACAACTTCGACAACTTCACTAACATCTTTATAAGCAACTGGAGCTTCTTCCGCTAATCCTGACATTGAACCCGCAGCCACCGAAATTCCTCTTGCCTCTAATTCTTTTTTCAATTCACTTCCTTTTATTTTCTTTTTAGCTTCTGTTCTTGACATCATTCTTCCAGCACCATGGGGCGAAGAACCAAAACTAATTTCCATAGCTTTTTCTTGTCCAATTAAAACATAACTTGAAGTTCCCATTGATCCAGGAATTAATGTTGGTTGACCAATTTCTTTATATCTTGAAACTAATTCAGGATGATTTTTAGGAAAACTTCTTGTTGCTCCTTTTCGATGAACTAATAATTTTTTCTTATCATATTCTTCAATTTTAACAATATTATGAGCAACATCATAAATTTGTCTCAATTCAATATCTCTGCCAAAAACTTTTTTAAAAGCTTTTCTAATTTCATAAACAATAAGTTGTCTATTGGCAAAAGCAAAATTAGCTGCAGCTTTCATTGCCTCAAAATAATCTTGACCTTCAGGAGAATTAAAATCAAAATAAGCCAATTCCCGATCAACCAAATCAACACCTTTTCTGTCTAAATATCTTAAGGCTTCTCGAATATAATCAGTTGCCACCTGATGACCTAAACCACGAGAACCACAATGAATTAAAACACAAACTTTACCTTTTTCTAAATCCAATTTTTTAGCAATTTCTTCATCAAAAATTTCTTGAACTCTTTGAATTTCAACAAAATGATTACCAGCACCAATTGTTCCTAATTGATCTCTTCCTCTATCTTTGGCATTTTTTGAAACTTTATCTGGATTAGCTCCTTCTAATTTTCCATTTGATTCAGTTGCTTCAATATCTTCTTTTGTTGCGTAACCAATCTCAAAAAGCCACTTTGCTCCTTCGCTTAAAACTTTATTCATTTCATCATTATTCAATTTCCAAAATCCTCCTTCACCTACTCCTGAAGGAACTTGTTTATAAATTTCTTCTGTTAATTTAGGAATTTTATCTTTAATCTCATCATAAAAGAATGGAGAAACTAATAATCGAACACCACAATTAGAAACAACAAAATTATCAGCAATAAAATTATGATCTTTGTCATTTAAGCTTAAATCATAAACATAACCTTGATAATTTTCTTTTTCAATTTTTTCTATTTCATCAATAATAAAGCCTTCATTACCAAAAGAATATTTTTTTACAAACTCATCAAATTTCAAAGAATTTTTCATAATTTTGGACTGAGCATAAATTTCCCATATCGATTTTTCACTCAATTCAGGCTGGTAATTTTTCAATAGAACTTTTGCTAGAGCATTTTGGCTATAAAAAATTTTCGATTTCAATCTTAGGTTTTCTATTTCTTTCTTTTTATATTTAAGATAAGCCAAGGCCAAATTAGCCAATTTTCTTTTTTCTTGATGATACTCAAAATTAATTAAATTTAAAAATCTCTCTAAATTATTTAAATTCAGCTTTATTTGAAAGTTCAAACTTATTGTTTTATCTTCATCTTCAGAATTTTTAAAAATTTTTATTTTTGAAACTTCTATTTCAAATTCTTTTAATAAACTTTTTATTTCTTGAAAAAATTTTATTGCCTCTTTTAATTTTGTTTTATCAATCTTGAGTCTTAAAGTTACTAAACCGCTTTTGTTTTTATTATGAATTCTAATCGAGTTTAATTTTGCACCAAAAAATGAAGCTAAAAATAGTCTTTTTTGCCATAAAGGAGAGAATTTTAAAAATTTAAGTAAAGAAATTGATTTTTGATTTTTATTTTCTAAAGGATAACCAAGTACAACTAAAAGAATTAAAAAAGGAAAACAAAAAACTCTTAAATAATTATTTTTAAGAATACTTTTAATTCCAATTTTTTCTAAATCTTCTTTTATTAACTTCAAATTTTCTTTTTCTCCCCAAATTGTTAAATTCGATATTTTTTTATTTTTATTTAAAACAATATTACCGTTGGCAAGAGTATAACCAAAAATTTTAATAAGATAAGAAAATTCTTCTGAATCAATATATAATGGCAAAAGATGTATTTTTTTTAAAAATTCAATTAGGTGAAAAATTGTATTTTCTTTATCATTCAATCCCAATTGTTTTACTTTTTCGATAAATTCCTTTTCATCGATTATTTTTATATGTTTTGGTTTTTCATATTTTATCCCTTGAAATGGATAAATAACAACTTTTTCTCCAATCAAAAGATTTTTTGCCTCTTTCATACCATTAATCGTTAAAACCGGATGATCTTCTGTCAGTTTTAGGGTATAGCCAAGTTTGGTGGTAATTTTCAACAAATAATTATTTTCTTTTCTTTTTAAAAACAACATAATTTTTGAAATTTTTAATTTTTTTCTCTTTAAAGAAATTGAAATAACTTTTTTATTTTCCAAAATATCTTTAATTTCAATATAAGTTCCGAATGGTAAACTAATTTTACTTTCTGGCGGAAGACAATTAATATCGTAACCGACAGCACCAGGAGAAATTATCCCATCTTTAATATCAATCGCCATAATTCCGCCAACTAACGCACCATATCCTTCATGGGCATCAGGCATTGCTAAGGCATATTTATAAACTCCAGGCAGGGTTGTCATATTAACCAATTGCCACAAACTTCTGTCTTTGAACAATTCATCCAACATCTTTTCAGAAGCAAAAATACGAGCAGGAACTCTCATATCTTCTCGAAAACTTTTGGGAATTTCCCAAATATAATCTGAAATTTTTATTAAATCTTCTTTTTTAGGTATTTTCATTCTAAATAATATTATACTATTTTTGGAGTTCTTCTTGAATGCTTTTTTCTAAATCTTCAAATCTTTTAATCTCTATTAATTTTCCATTAACAAAAAAACTTGGAGTTCCTCTAAGCCCTAAGGCTAAAGATTCGTTTCTTTGTTCTAAAATTTTTTTAGTTGTTGTTTCAGAATTAAAATCTTCTTCAAATTTTTTAATATCTAAATCAAGTTCTTTAGCGTAACTAATAAACCTTTCTTTGGGATTTTTGTCGTTTTTCCAATCATCTTGTCTTTCAAAAAGCATATCATGCATTTGCCAAAATTTATTTTGATTACCAGCAGCTTCAGCTGCTTTAGCTGCTAAAATGGCGTTAGAATGAATTTCAATTAAAGGAAAATGTCTATAAACAAATAAAATTTCATCATTATATTTTTTCTTTAAATCTTTAATAATTGGGAAAAATGCTCGACAAGCAGGACATTGAAAATCGCTGTATTCAATAACAATTACTTTAGCCTTTGTTTTATCTCCTAAAAACCAATCATTTTCTCTTAAGCTAGTAGTTATTTCTTTTTTAGAAGAAAAACGAAAACTATTTAAAAAACCTGTGAAAATAAGAGAAAAAACGACTATCCCAACAATAACAAAAAGCAAAATGGTGTTTTGATTTTTCTTTTTTGACATTTTTTTATTATAAACTAAAATTAAGAAAAAAACAGTTTTGAAAAATTCTTTCTTAAAATAAAAATTATGGATAGGGTTTTATGGAAAATAATTGAAAAAGAAATAAAAAGACAAGAAGAAACAGTTGAACTGATACCTTCAGAAAATTTTGTTGATTTAGAAACCTTATTTATTGTAGGTTCTCCTTTAATGAATAAATACGCTGAGGGTTATCCAGGAAAAAGATATTATCCAGGAAATAAATTTATTGATGAAATAGAAATTTTAGCCCAGGAAAGAGCCTTAAAAGCTTTTAAACTAAACAAAGAAGAATGGAGTGTGAATGTTCAACCTTATTCTGGTTCGCCAGCAAATTTGGCAGTTTATTTAAGTTTAATTAATCCTGGAGAAACAATTATGGGATTAAATTTGTTTCACGGAGGTCATTTAACTCATGGACATAAAGTAAGTTATACAGGGAAATTATTTAATTCAATTCAATATGGTATCAATCCTGAAAAAGAAGAAATTGATTATGAAGAACTTGAAAGATTAGCCGAAAAACATAAACCAAGAATAATAATTTCAGGAACAACTGCTTATCCAAAAAAAATTGACTTTGAAAGAATTTATCAAATTGCTAAAAAAATTAATGCTTATCATGTTGCTGATATTGCTCATATTGCTGGTTTAGTTATTGCTAATTTACATCCTTCACCTTTCCCTTTTGCTGATGTAATAACAATGACAACTCACAAAACTCTTAAAGGACCAAGAGGAGCTGTTATTTTTATGAAAAAAGAATTAGAAGAAAAAATAAACAAATCTGTTTTTCCAGGACTTCAGGGTGGACCCCATATGCAGACAATTGCTGGTATTGCTTATGCTTTTGGTCAAGCTTTAAAAAAAGATTTTATTAATTATCAAAAACAAATTATCAAAAATTCACAAAAATTAGCTGAAGAACTTAAAAAAAGAGGTTTTAAACTTTATACTAATGGAACAGGCAATCATTTAATGATGATTGATCTTAGACCATTAAATTTAGATGGAAAAACTGCAGAATCTTTATTGGAAAAAGCAAACATAATCGCTAATAGAAACTCATTACCTCAAGATACTTCTCCTTTTAATCCTTCAGGAATAAGATTAGGAACACCAGCTGTTACTAGTAGAAAAATGAAAGAAAAAGAAATGGTTATTATAGCAAGTTGGCTTGAAAGAATTTTAATAAAAAAAGAAAAACCAGAAAAAATTAAAAAAGAAGTTATTAATTTAACAAAAAGATTTCCTTTGCCCTATATTAAGTGGCTAAAAAAAATAAAAAATTTAATCTAAGGGAATTACATGAACTATTTTTTTCCAGATTTTTTTACCAGTAAAAGCAGTTTTTCTGAATGTTTTAAATTTTACCCTTCCAGCTTTAAGAGCATATAAAGTGTCATCACTTCCCCGAGCTACATTTTTACCAGGCAAAAATTTAGTACCTCTTTGACGAACAATAACTTCACCTGGCAAAACAATTTGACCATCAAAAACTTTAACTCCTAAATATTTTGGATTTGAATCTCTACCTGTTTTAACTGAACCGCCTGCTTTTTTCTGAGCCATATTTTAATTATAAACTAAATTAAACCTTGACTATAAAGTTTTCTAAATTCTTCCCCGATTATAGGTTTTCTTCCAATAATTATATTTTCTTTAATCCCTCTTAAATAATCTTCTCGGCACTCTAAAGATGCTCTTACTAAAGCTCTAGCAGATTCTTGAAAAGAAGTAACTGAAAGAAAACTATAAGCTGATCGGGCAATATCTTTTATACCTCTTAATAAAAGAATTCCTTTTGCTGGTTTTAATCCTTGTTTTTTTAATTCTCGATTTTTCTCCAAAAACATATCTTTTTCAACTATTTCACCAATAATAAAATCACTATCACCAGGATCTTTTACTTTTACTATTGAAAACATTTTTCGAACAACAACTTCTACATATTTTTCGTGAACATCCGCTGACTGATCAGTATAAATTTTCATTACTTCACTGACAATATGTTTAAAAGTGTTCATTACACCTCGAGTTCTATATAGCGCTTGTGGATAAATAACACCGTTATTTAAAGGATCTCCTCTTTCAATAATTTGTCCTTGTTTAACAATTAATTTAGATGTTTTGGGAATTTTAAGTTTTATTTCTTTTTTCTTTTCATCAACAATAGTTATAAGATAATATTTAGGTAATTCTTCAATCTTAGAAATTTTTCCATTAACAGGACTTAAAATAGCTTCTTCTTTTGGTTTGATAAGTTCAAAAATTTCTTCGAGCTTAGGTAAATGCCGAGTAATATCTTTTGCGGCAACAACACCACCAGTATGAAACGATCTTAAAGTAAATTGAGTTAATCTTTCTCCTAATGATTGGGCAGTAATTATTCCGATAGCCTCACCTAATTTAATTGGTTGATGAGTGCTTAAATCCAATCCATAACATCTTTGACAAACTCCAAATAAAGTTTTACAAGTAAATGGAGATCTTACTTTAACTTCAGTAATTGATTGATCTTTATCTATTAACTGAGCTAATTTATAAGTAATAAAATCACCTTTTTTAACTAAAATATTTCCTTTTGAATCAATAATATCTTCTAAAGCTACTCTTGAAAAAATTGTGTCCGAAAACTTAATTTCTCGATCTTTAACTTCTTCTCTTTTAATAACAATTCCTTCACTAGTTCCACAATCAATTTCTCTAATAATTACATCATGTAAAGCATCAACAAGTCTTCGGTGAAGATATCCTGATTTGGGTGTTTTAATAGCTTTATCAGCAACACCCTTTCGGGCACCATGAGTAGAACTAAAGTATTCTAAAGGAGTTAATCCCTCTTTATAAGAATGAGTAATTACTAAATCTATAGGTTCATTATTTGGTTTTCGAACAACCCCCTTGAAAACCATCATTTGCATTAACTGAGAATAACCACCTCGAGCTCCGGCATCAACCATCATTCGGGTATTATTAGAAAAAGGAATTTCTTTTTTAATAGCCTCTTCAGCTTTTTGAGAAGCTTTAGTCCAGATTTCTGTTATTTTTAATATCTTTTCAGTTTTATTTAAAAATCCTTCATTATAAGCATTTAAAACAGCATTATGTTCTTGAAGAGCTTCTTGAAGTATTTTCTCTTTAGCTTGAGGCGTTACTAAATCACTTATGCTTAAAGTAATTCCTGATTGACTTACATATTTTGATCCTAATTCTTTTAATTCATCCAAGATTAAAGATAATCTTTCTAAACCATATTTTTCTAAAATTTCCAACAAAATATCACCTAAAGATTTTTTTTGAATTGGATAATTAACATAAGGAAAGTCAATAGGTAATATTTGGTTAAAAATAATTCTTCCAACAGTTGTTTCAATATCTTTTTCATTTTTTACATATTTAACTTTTATTTTTGTATGAAGATCTATTAATTTATTTTCATAAGCCAAAATAGCATCATTTTCATCATAAAATTTTCTCTTTTCTTCTTTACTTTCTTCTAATTCTAAAGTTAAATAATATAAACCTAAAATAAAATCTTTGTCGGGCCGAGCTTCTATTGTTCCAGTACCAGGTCTTAAAACATTATAAAAAGCATTCATAATTTCTCTCGCTTCTCTTTGAGCTTCTTCTGATAAAGGCAAATAAACAGCCATTGTATCTCCATCAAAATCAGCATTGTAACCTGCACAAACTAATGGTGGTATTCTAATTGCTAAACCCTCAACTAAAATTGGTTTAAAAGCTAAAAGACCAAGTTTGTGAAGAGTTGGTTGTCTATTAAGTAAAATATATTTATTTTTAATCACTCTTTCTAGGGCTGCTAAGGCTTCAGGGTCCATTATTTCAATAAGTTCTTTTGCTTTTTTAGTTGTTTGAGCTAAGCCTTCTTTTAAAAGTTCATGAATAATAAATGGTTTGAAAATTTCTAAAGCCATTTTTTTAGGCAAACCACATTCGTTAATCCTTAATTTTGGATCAACAACAATTACTGATCTTCCAGAATAATCAACTCTTTTACCTAAAAGATTTTGTCTAAATCTTCCTTCTTTTCCTTTAAGAAAATCAGCTAATGATTTTAGAACTTTTCTTTGCCCGACGATTATTTTTTCATGTCTAAGACTAATATCAATCAAAGCATCAACTGATTCTTGAAGCATTCTTTTTTCATTTCTCAAAATAATCTCAGGAGCCTTCATTTCAATTAACTTTTTAAGTCGATTATTTCTATTAATAATTCTTCGATAAAGTTCGTTTAAATCAGAAGAAGCTAATTTCCCTCCTTGAAGTTGAACAATTGGTCTTATGTCTGGTGGAACAACTGGTAAAACTGTAAGAATCATCCATTCAGGTCTTCGGTTGTATTTTAAAAATGCTTCAATAAATTTAAGTTTCAAATAAAGCTTTTTTCTTTGAATAGAGTCTGCTTTTTTAATTTGGTTAAGGGTTTCTTTTTTTAATTTTTCTAAATCTATTTCTTCTAAAAATTTTCTAATTGGTTCAGCTCCCATATCAACCTCAAAAACACCAGGAAACTTTCTAGAATATTTAAAGAATTCATTATCAGAAAGAACTTTTTTAACCTTTAAAGATTCTAATTCTTCTTTAATTTCTTTAAATGTTTGCGTTTTTTTTCTTTTTTCTTCTCTTGATTCTGCCTGAGAAATGAATTCCTTATATTCTTTTTCTATTTCTTTTAATATTTCTTGCTTCTTTTTTTCATCAACATAAGTAACAATATAAGCAGAGTAATAAATAACTCTTTCTAAATCTCTTTGAGGAATATTTAAAAAAAGAGAAATAGGGTAAGGATAAACTTTAAGAAACCAAATATGAGCCACAGGAGTCATTAAAGTAATATGACCCATTCTTTCTTTTCTAACTGAAGAACTAGTAACCTCAACTCCGCATCTTTCGCAAACAATTCCTCGAACTTGGGGTCTTTTATATTTACCGCAAGAACATTCGTAATCTTTCATTGGACCAAAAATTACTTCAGAAAACAATCCATAACGATCAGCTTTTCCTGTTCGATAATTAATAGTTTCAGGTTTTAAAACCTCTCCGTAACTCCAAGAAAGAATTTCTTCCGGAGAAGATAATTTTAAAACTATCTTTTCTATTTCAGAAAGCTGTTTTTTAATTAGACTCATTTTGAGCTTCTTCAGGTTTTAAAGGAACCTCGACCAATTTTTCTTCTAAAGTAGGAGGTTTTTCTTCTTTCTTTTCTTTATAATGAATCTCTACATTTAGACCTAATCCTTTTAATTCATTGATTAAAACTAAAAAGGCATTAGGAAAGGAAATATAATTAACCTCACCACCTTTAACAATATTTTCGTAGGCAATCATTCTTCCTTTAATATCATCTGATTTGATTGTTAAAACTTCCTGAATATTTTCAGTGGCTCCATGGGCTTCCAAGGCCCACATTTCCATTTCTCCTATTCTTTGACCACCAAATCTTGCTCTTCCTCCAAGTGGTTGCTGAGTAATAAGAGAATAAGGACCAACTGATCGAGCATGGAATTTATCTTCAACCATATGAACTAATTTTATTATTGTCATATAACCTACTAAAACTTTTTCTTTAAATGGTTCTCCAGTTAAACCATCACATAAAATTGTTTTTCCATCTTCTGGTAAACCTGCTTTTTTAAGTTCTTCAGCTATTTCTTCAGGAGTTGGCCCAGAAAATGGTGGAACAATAGCATGATAACCTAAATTATTGGCGGCTGTTCCTAAAAGAAGTTCTAAAATTTGTCCAACATTCATTCGGGAAATAATTCCAAGTGGATTTAAAATAATATCCAATCTTCTTCCATCTGGTAAAAATGGCATATCTTCTTCTTTTAAGATCAAGGAAATAACTCCTTTATTACCATGTCTATTAGCTAATTTATCTCCTACTTGAATTTTTCTTAATTTAGCAATTCTTACAAAAATTCTTTTAATAACTCCAATTTCAGAAATCTCTCCTTTACTTCTTTCTAAAATTTTTACACCTATCACTCTTCCCTCTTTTCCTGGTTCAAGGTTTAAGGAAGTATCTTTAAATTCTTCAACTTTTTCTCCAAAAATAGTTTTAAGTAATTTTTCTTCAGGTGTTAATTCTTCTGCCTTTTTAGGAGTAATTTTACCAACCAAAATATCACCAGCCTTAACATAAGTTCCAATTCTAACAATTCCATCTATATCTAAATTAGCTAATTTTTCTTCTCTAACTCCTGGAATATCATTTGTTGTAGTTTCTGGACCTAATTTAGTATCAACAACATCAACCATAAAATCTTCAATATAAATCGAGGTGAAGATATCATCTTTTAATAATCTTTCAGAAATAATAATAGCATCTTCAAAGTTATAACCATACCAAGGAAGAAAACCAACTAAAAGATTTTGACCTAAGGCTAAATAACCATCTTTTATAGCGGGGCCATCTGTAAGAACATCGCCCTTTTTAACTTTTTGTCCCAATTTAACTCTTGGTTTTTCATTATAACAAGTATATTTTGATGTCATATCAAATTTTCTTAACTTATAAATGACTCTTTTTTTATCTTCTGTCTCTATTGTTATATGATCCGCATCAACCTCAACAACTCTTCCATTAACTTCGCTGACAGTAATTCTTCCGGATTCTTTAGCAACCTTTGCTTCTAATCCTGTCATAACTAAAGGAATATCAGGTTTAATTAAAGGAACTGCTTGTTTTTGCATATTACTTCCCATCTGAAGTCTATTAGCATCATCGTGATTACCAAATGGTATTAAAGAAGTAGAAAGAGAAAATATTTGAAATGGGCTAACTTCAATTAAAGTAATATCTTCAGCTTTGGCTATTCCTGGTTCTCCTTTAATTCTGGCATCAACATAATCGTCTAAAATTTCTCCTTTTTCATTTATCCTAACTGTTTTAGTAGCAATAACTTCTTTCAATTCTTGATCATAAGTCAACCAAACAATTTCATCGGTTATTTTACGATTTTTAACTTTAAAGTAAGGAGTGATTAAAAATCCATATTCATTTAATTTAGCATACAAAGATTTATGAAGAGTTAAGCCAATACTTTGTCCTTCATGAGGAGTATGGATTGGACAAATTCTACCATAATGAGATGGATGAACATCTCTGACTTCTAAACCCGCTCTTTCTTTGCTAACACCACCTGGCCCACTAGTTGTAATTCTTCTTTTAATTTCTATTTCTGAAAGGGGTGATGTTTGATCAACTAATTGAGAAAGTCTTGAAATATTAAAAAACTCAAGAATAGTATTAATAAATTTTCTTGAATAAACAATTTGTGAGGGTAAAAGTTGTTCATTTTTATCAACAGCTGTCATTCTATCTTGAATATCCCTTTTAAGTCTTGATAAAGCTATTCTTAATTGATCTTCTAAAAGTTCATGGACATTTCTTATTCTTCGATTAAATAAAGAATCCATATCATCAGCGGTTGTTAAAGGATCTGATTGAAGTCTTAAAATTTCTTGAACAATAGCAATTAAATCTTCTTTTTCCAAAACTAAAGAATTCGAATCTCTATTTAATCTTCTATTTAAATGATATCTTCCAACAGGTGATAAATTATATCTTGAAGGATTTAAGAAGGTATTTTCGAAATAAAAAACAGCATTATCATAATTATTAGGTTCAGTTGGCTTCATTTTTCTATGAATTTCCAACAAAGCTTCTTCTCTGTTTTCAGTAGAATCTTTTTTAAGGGTAAGAGTAATTATTGGATTTTCTGGTGTCTCTAAATCTTTAAAAGTATTATAAATTTCTTCGTTGTTTTCAAAACCAAAAGCTTTTAATAATACAGTAACTGGAAATTTTTTTCTTCGATCAATTCTTACTTGAAGAACATTTAATAATTCAACCTGAAATTCTAACCAAGCTCCTTGTTTAGGTATTAACTTTGCTCCGAATTTTTTCTTATCACCATAAAGAAGATAACTGAAATATATTCCTGGAGATCTTAAAAGTTGATTAACAATTACTCTTTCATTTCCATTAATAATAAAAGATCCCCTTTCAGTCATTATCGGAATATCACCAAAATAAATTTTTTGTATCTTTTCTTCTTTAGTAACTAAATTAATGAGCTTCAAATTTACTTTTAAAGGGGCGCTATAATTGACCTTATAATATCTTGCTTCTTCTTCACTGTAACGTGGTTCTCCAATTTCGTAACCCAAAAATTCTAATTTTAATTCTTTTTCTGAATAATCGTAAATAGGGAAAAATTCCTCAAAAACTCTTTTAAGTCCTATTTTTAAAAAATCATCAAAAGACTTTTTAATATCCTCCAATAAATAAGGAGGTTCTAAAAAAGAATATTTTGAAAAATTTTTAAAATTAATCATTAAAGGAGGAAACAAGCCCCTTGTCAAATATTTTAGTTTCTAAAATATTGTCATTTAAATTTTAATCTTTAAGCATTATAACACACTTTTTTATTTTTTGTCAACAATTTTTTTACTATTAAGGCGGAGGGGGTGGGACTCGAACCCACAAGGCCACATGGGCCACCGGTTTTCAAGACCGGCGCATTAGCCAATTCTGCCACCCCTCCATCGCCCCCAACCGGATTCGAACCGGTATTTCTGCCCTGAGAAGGCAGTGTCCTAACCATTAGACGATGGGGGCTTTTGCCCCGGGAGGGACTCGAACCCTCACAGCCAGATGGCTACTGGTCCCTAAAACCAGCGCGTCTTCCAATTCCGCCACCGGGGCAAATTTTACTTAAAAATATTTCTAATCAACAAAGGTATAGTCAAGGAAAGAAAAACCAAAAGAATTCCTATTATTAAAGGTAAAAATCTTGAATGAACTTCTTTTGCCTCTCCTTTTATATATTTTATACCAAGCCAGATAATTAAACCAACTAAAAAAAATAAAATTAACTTAAAAGCTAAACTAAATACGTTTGACAAAAGATTTTCAAAGTCAGTAATAAGAATGCCTTGTCCTTGACCTTGTTGTTTCATAAAAATATTATAAACTTCTTAACTTATAAAGAAAAGTTCAATTATTTTAACAATTGTTTTGAACTTCTAAAGAAAAGTTCAATTAATTTAACAATGGTAAAGGATAAAATAGCAACAACAACTCCAATAATTATATAAAGAATATTTTTATGAAGTTCTTTTGATTTTTCTGGATAATATATATAATTGTAACCTGTCCAAATTAGAAAAAAAACAGCTAAAAACAAAGCTAACCAATAAACAGCTTTTAAAATTTGGGAAATTAGATAAAATAAACAAATTTTCCAAGCATCTTGAGGAAGTTCTGTTGTTATTAAAGATGACTTAATTGTAACTCCTCCGCAATTTATTGAAGTTGGTGGTTTAATTGTTGGTAATTGTTGAGCAAAAACATAATTAATTAAAAAAATTCCTTGCAAACTAACTTTTCCTTTGGTTATTATCTTTTCTATAAAAACAATTAAAGAAAATGAAAGTAAAGCAATTACAAATCCAACAATAGCCCAAATTATTCTTTCATGTGTTTTTTTAGCTTCTTCTGGTTTCGAAGCATATAAAATCCCTGCATAAATTAACATAAAAGTAGCAAATATCATAGAAAACCACATAGAAAATTTTAAAGCAAGTGTAACAAAACCCAAAATACATTCCCAAAAATTATCCACACATAAAATTGGAGGTAAAGGAGAAAAACTTGTAGCTAAACCCATTTATTTTTTGTTTTTAGAATTGTCCTCTTCTAATAACACCTTCAAGAAATAGAATTATTGCCCAAGAAAGCAAAACAACTACAGCGCCAACAGCAGCATAAATTAATTTATTTTTAATTTTTTTTATCTTTTCAGGATCACCTCCGTGAGTAGCAAAACTAAAACCAGCTGAAGCTAAGTGATAAGCTACCCAAACCATCCCTGCAACTATTACAAATCTAAGAAAAATTGTTGCTAATCGAGCAAAACATTGACCTACAGTATCTCCTGGCTCACAAAATCTAAATAAAGGAATTTGAAAGTTTATTGGATTGGGAACTTCTGATTGTGAAAGCGACAAATAAAAAGGAGAAAGTAATAATAAGACTAAAAGAAATATTGAAAATGTTTTCATTAATTAAATAAATATTTTAATTCGACCTTTTTATTTATTTTAAAAAATTTTTTATATTTTTTCAAAAAATTGTTAATAATTATGGACCGCCGATAATTGCTCTAATAAATGTAAAAATACCTGAAATTATTAGTAAAATTACATAACCTAAAATAGCTTCTTTAATATATCGCCAACCAACATCTCGAAAATCTGGTTTTAACCAAATTAAAAGAAAATAAAATCCTCCAATTATTATTAAAATCGTCAAAATAATTGGACTTATATCTAATATAAATTTCCAGATAGTTGCTATTAATTCAAGCAACGGAATGAAAGCACAAGAATCATCTTTAGGAGCAGTACCAAATATTCCAGGAGGACAAACGCTAATTGTTGTCTTTGTCCAAGTCACTTTAACCTCACCAGGTGTTATTGTAGCTCCAAAAGCAAAATTAAATATTAATAAGAAAAATAAAACAAAAAAAATTATTTTTCTCATTTACCAAAAATTATCCTTTCTATCTGCGCCCTTATAAGATCTCCTAATAAAACAATAACTAAACCAATTGGTGCCCAAATTAAAATTTTCCATGCTGTTGAAATTTGTTTAAGTCCAAAAAATGGTGTAGAAATTAAATAAATAGCTGCAGCTATAAAAGAAATAACAAGTAAAATAATAGCTAAACTTTTTAGAAGTTTTAAAACATCAAAAATGCATCTTATTATCTTGTCAAGTGGACTATCCGCTCCTTCGCCGCATTTTAATGCTTGGTAAATTGGAGAAGTAAAATAACCAATAACTTGATAAAAAGGATCGGAATCGTTTGTTTGCTGGGCTAAAACGAATTGAATTATTATAAAAATTGTTATAAATAAAAAAATTTTTTTCATTTAATTTTATATTTTAATTTTGCGGATATCTTAATTTCGGTGAAAATATATTTAAAACTGCTAAAAAAATAGCTGCTGAAGAAACAACTAATATAAAACCAATAATAGAAGTTTTTATCATATTCTTTCCTCTTTGGGCCAAATTTGGAAAAGGACCACCAAACATCCACAAAAAAGCACCAATAACTGAAATTATTAAAGCTGCCCAAAAGCTGATAAAAATTAAAAATTTCATAAATTCAGGAATAGAATTTAAAAGATCTTGAACAGTGCATGGATCGTTTTGGCATTTTATAAATCCTCCAGCTAAACTTGGTCCAGATGATGTTTGACCTCCTCCTCCACCTGGCCCTGGTTCAACAGCAGCATAAGATAAAAGAAAGTTTGCAAGACTAAATAAAAACAATAAAAAAATTATTTTTTTCATCTTTCAATTAAATCTAATTTTAATCTAAAAATTTCATTTTTTGCTTCTTCAGGATTATTTTCCCAAATATCAAAAACTTTATCAAAATCTTGATATTGTGGTTGTAAAATAATGCTTTCATAAGTAGAACCGTATTTAGCTAAATCTAGTATTCTGATTTTTTCTTGAGATAAATTAGGTAAATTTTTATTAGGAATTAAATCATAATCTTCTGCTAATTGAAGATATTTTTTTTCAATTAAAGTTTTTAAAAATTCTAAAGCATATTTTTTATTTTTACTTTCATTAGGAATTACAAAATAATAAACCTTAACAAAGTTTTTAGCTTTTGGAGGAAAAGTATTAATTGGACTTGGATAAATTGAAAAATTTAATCTCGGATTAAGATCGGAAATTTCTTTTTTGTCTCTATAAAAACCAATATAAAAAACTAATTTTCCTTCGGCAAACATATTAATATCTTGATTTTCTGGTTTAAAAGAAAAAAATTCATTTTGGGGGTTAGTATAAGAAAAGAATGTTTCTAAAATATCAGATGGAAACTTTTCTAAAATAGAATTCATTACTAAAACAATTTCCTTTTTATTTTTTACTTTACTACTTCCTAAACCAATCGCGTAATAATTTAAATAGCCTTTAGAATTAAATTCTTTAATGAAGTTATTCAATTCTTCTAAAGTTTGTGGAGGTGATTTTCCTAAAAAATCTAAAATTTCTTTATTAGCAAAAAGAACTAAAGTATCTATAAACAAAGGATAACCAAATTTTTCTTTTTCATCAACAAAAATTAAACCAGAAATTTTATAATCATTAGGTATTTGATAGAGAAAGTTATTATTTTTAGAAACAAAAATATTATCAGCAAAAATAATATCAGGAACATTTTTTGAAGCTAAAGAATAAATAAAATCTTCGTTAATTTTATCTAAACTTTTTTCTTCAATATTAATTTTTAAACAATAATATCTTTCAATTGGTTCAATAATTGAACTTAATTTTTCTTTTTCAAAAGGAAACCAAATAGTTAAATTAGCTCCAAAGCAGTGAGGAGGTTTTTTAGGTTTAGGAAAAAGAACATTTTTAAAAATAAAAAAGAAAAGGAATAAAAAAACTAAACTACCAATAATTAATTGAAATTTAACATCTGTTTTTATTTTTTCCTTTAGTTCTTCTAAATTCATTTTTCAAAAATTAACAAAAAATAAGCACCCCAATCTCTATCTTCTATTATTTTAAAACCAATATTTTTACAAATTTCTTCAATTTTTTCTTGAGGATGAACATTTTGACCTGAAAAAAGAAAATTTGATTCTTTTGGTTCATAGATTATTAAAAGACCGTTATTTTTTAAAACTCTATAAGCTTCTTTTAATATTAATTCAGGGTTTTCAGATTGATATAAAACTTGAGAAATAAAAACAAAATCTACACTATTATTTTCTAAGCCGCTATTTTTTTCTAAATCCTGTTTTAAAAATCTTATATTTTTTATTTTGAAATTATTAGCGAATTCTTTAGCTTCATTTAAAACATCTTCTTGGATATCAATAGCATAAATTAAACCTTGGGGTCCAACAATATTAGCCAAAAGAACAGAAAAATAACCAGAACCACAACCAAAGTCCGCTCCATTCATTCCTGAATGAAGATAACCTTTTTCTTTTAAAAAATTAATAATTTCTCCTGGTCGAGTAAACATTTAAAATAAAAACACATTTTTAATTTCATTAACACTTTCTAATTTTTTAGGAGCGTTAGTTCTTTTAATCAATGGAATATTTTTTAAATTAACTCTTTTGATTTCTCCATCACTAATTACAATCTCTTTTTCTTCTTCAATATCTTTAACAAAAATTAAATTTCCATATTTTTCCTTTTCAAAAACAAAAATTCCTTTACCTCCTCTGTTTTGAATTTTGATTTCTTTTAGATCTATTAATTTAACAAAACCCTTATTAAAAATAAATAACATTTTATTTCCTTTTTTAGAACCCGCAAAAATAATCTCTCCTTTCATCCCTCTAACTCCTCGAGCATTTCTTTTTTGTAAAGGCAAATTATCTTTAAAAATTAAAATATTTCCTTCCTGACTAATTAACCAAATTTCTTCGCCTCCTTTTAAATTAAATCCTGCAACAACTTCATCATTTGTTTCTAATTTAATAGCTTGAACTCCTGTTTTTCTATTAGAAATAACATCTTCACAATTTATTTTTTTTATCAAGCCCTTTTTTGTTACTAAAATAAGATTTTTAAACTTAACTGGAAATATATTAATTATTCTTTCATCTTTTTCTAAACTAATCGGCGTTTCTAAATATTTATTTTTAGAATTTAAGTAAAAATAAACAGGTAAAGTATAAATTTTGCCCTTTTGAGAAATTGCTAAAATTTTTTCTTTGGTCGAGATTAAAAACAAATTCTTAGGAAACTCATCTTTATTTAATAATTTATTAACATCTAATTTTTCTGGATCAATTAAAGAAACCTGGTTTTTCGAATTAACCCAAAAGAAAACAGTTTTTTCTATAATCTCTTCTTTTTTTGTTTCAATTTCTTCTTCAATTATTTTAGTTAATCTTTCAGAGGGATATTTTTTGATAATTTCATCAGCTTCTTGAATAATTATTTCTTCAATTTTTTTAGGATTTTTCAAAATCATTTCTAATTCTTGGATTAAACTTTTTCTTTGTTTTAATTCTTCTAAAATTTTATGTCTTTCCATTTGAGTTAAGGTTCGAAGGGGCATTTCCAAAATAGCATCAGCCTGCTTTTCTGTTAATTTAAATTTCTTCATCAAATTTTCTAAAGCTTCTTTTCTATCTTTTGACTTTTTAATTGTTTCAATGACTCTATCTAAATTTTCTAAAGCTTTATCAAAACCTTCTAACAAATGAACTCTTTCTTTATTTTTTTCTAAATCAAATTTTGTTTTTCTTTTAATAACTTCTTTTCGATGTTCTATCCAAGAAACAAGAATTTCTTTCAAACTAAAAATTTTTGGTTGGATCCCGTTTTCTAAAGCAATAGAATTAAAATAATAAATTTTTTGTAAAGAAGTTAAACGATAAAGATCTTCTTTTAATTTTTCAATATTAGAATTTGGCTTTATTTCAATAACTACTCTAATACCTTCTTTGTTTGATTCATCTCTTACATCTTTAATTTCTTCAATAACTTTTTCTAAAGCTAAATTAGCTATTTCTTTTACTAAATCAGCTTTATTAACTTGCCAAGGTATTGATTTAATAACTAAATATTCTTTTCCTCTTTTTGTTTCTTCTAAATCAATCTCTCCTCTGACAATTATTCCTCCCCTACCATCTTCATAAGCTTTTTCTAATCTTTTTCCTCCATAAACAAGACCACCTGTAGGAAAATCGGGACCTTTAATAATTTTTAACAATTCTTTATTAGAAATTTTTGGGTTTTTAATAATTTCTTTAACAGCCAATAAAACTTCTGTTAAATTATGAGGGGGAATATTAGTAGCCATTCCTACAGCAATCCCTACAGAACCATTAATAATTAAATTAGGAATTTTTGCTGGTAAAACAACTGGTTCTTTATGGGTATTATCATAATTTGGTCTGAAATCAACAGTTTCTTTATCAATATCAGCTAACATTTCTTCAGCAAATTTTGAAAGTTTAGCCTCAGTATAACGATAAGCTGCTGGCGGATCACCATCAACTGAACCGAAATTTCCTTGACCAATAACCAAAGGATATCTTAAAGAAAAATCTTGAGCCATTCTAACCAAAGCTTCATAAACAGCCATATCACCGTGAGGATGGTAGCGAGCTATTGTGTTTCCCACAATATTAGCACATTTAGTAAATTTTTCATTAGACCATAAACCCAATTCTTTCATTACATATAAAATTCTTCTTTGAACTGGTTTTAAACCATCACGAACATCAGGTAGAGCCCGAGAAACAATAACAGAAACAGCATAATCAAGATAAGATCTTTTAAGTTCTTCTGAAATTTCTTGAACAATTATTTTTAAATTTTTCATTATCTACCCAAAAAATCAGCTAAGGAATTAAAAATCAAAGAAAGTCCTAATTGGAAATTTTTAAAAACAAAAGCTGTCACTTGGGCTATTGGAGCTGGTCCAGTATGAATACCATAAATTAAACTTCCACCACTAAGCCACCAAAGAAAAATTAAAAATGACATTAGCAAAGTTGCATAAATAAGAGGTTTTCTTTTTGTCATTTTATTGAATGATTAATAATTGGTTTTCCGACCTTTTGATATTATTTATTTTAAACTTTGAATTTTTATTTTTTTGAAACTTCGGAAGATTAAGATCAAATAAAGAAATAATAACTTTAGGATGGAAATGGTTTATAATTTTTTCGATTGTAATTTTTTCTCCAAGAAAAATAATATCTATCTCTTTAGTTAAATTTTTTATTTTTTTAAGAGTTTCTTCGCTTGGAAAGGATTTTAAATAATAAAGCCAATTTTCTTCAAATTTAAACAAAAATGAAATGAATTTGTCATCTTTAAAAGCATAAATAAATACATTATCAACATTATACTCGCCTGGAAAGTTAAAAATTCTATCAATATTTTTGTTCCTTGAAAAATCTGTTAAAATATAAACATATCCCTCTTTTTCTCTAATGTGAGGGGGATCAAAAACAAAATTAAGGTTGTTTATTTTAAAAACTATATTAGAACCTTCTTTAAAAATTTCCATTATTTTTAATTTTATCATAAAATTAAACTAATGAAAACAATGATCAATCAACAAAATAAAATAAAAATTAATAATGTAAAAAATTTAAATTTTAATACTGTCTACGAAGGAGTTGTTATTAATAAGAAAAAGGGAGAACTTTATGTTGATTTAAGTCCTTTTGGTATTGGCCGTCTTTTTGGTATGTACTATCTTCAATGCCAAGATATTGCTCAAAAAGTAAATGTTGGTGATAAAATTGGTGTTCAAATTATTGGTTTAGATGATAGCTATGGTAATTTAAAAATTATTCTTAAAGATATAAGACAAATAGATAAGTGGCAAAGAATTTTAGAGTGTCAACAAAGCAAAAAAATTTTAGAACTTGAACCAAAAGAAGCTAACAGAGGAGGATTAATAATTGAATTAGAAGGAATTCAAGGGTTTTTGCCTGTTTCCCAATTAACGCCAGAAAATTATCCTCGGGTAATTAGTAATAATAAAGATCAAATTCTAGATCATTTAAAAAAATTAATTGGTAAAAAACTTCAAGTAAGAATTTGGATTGCTGATCCGGTAAAAAATAAATTAGTATTTTCTGAAAAATTAGCTAAACAAGAAATTTACGAAAAAATTTTATCTCAATTTCAGGTTGGACAAATAATTGAGGTAAAAGTTGTCGGTTATGGTCCTTTTGGTCTTTTTGTTAGATTTCACGAAAATCCAGCTATGGATGGTTTAATTCATCTTTCAGAAATACCAAACGAATTAGCTTCAGATTTACAAACTAATTTCCCCTTAGGTAAAGTAATAAAAGCAAAGTTAGTTCAATTAAAAATCGATAAAGTTAATTTTACTCTTAAAGACTTAAGACCAGATCCTTGGTTATTTATTGAAGACTACTTCAAAGAAAATAATGTTACTAAAGGAATCTTGAAAGAAAAAAATAATATTTTTGGTGTGGTAGAAGTAAAGGTTGCTGATATTGGAGAAATAAATGGTTTTGTTTTTGAAGGAATAGAAAATTTAGAAATAGGGAAAGAATATGATTTCTTAATTGAAAAAATTAATCCGAAAGAGAGAAACCTTATTTTAAAACCAGTAGAAAATGCTCAAATCAGACAAAATTAAATATTTAGTTATCTTACTTTCTTTATTTTTATTTTTGTTCATTTTACTTACCGGTGAAAGAAAAATAAATGAATCAAGAGAAATTTCTTTTGTTTATTTTTTAGAACAAGTAAAAAATAATCAAGTCAAAGAAATAAATTTAAAATCTGAAAATGAAATAATTTTTAAAACAAAAAATAATGAAATTTTTATAACCTCTAAAGATCCAAATTCAAGTTTATGGGAAATTTTTGATAAAGAAAAAATTCCTAAAGAAAATTATTTAAAAATAAAAATTTCAAAAATAGATGGAAGTGATTGGAAACAAATTTTAATAACTTTAATTGTTAATTTTGTTCCTGTAATAATTATTGGTTGGCTTCTTTGGCAAATATTTAAACAAACACAAAGAGGCGCGAGTCAAATTCTATCCTTTGGTAAATCAGGAATAAAGGTTTATGACCCTAATGATCCAAATCGAGTTACTTTCAAAGATGTTGCTAATTTAGAAGAAGCAAAACAAGAATTACAAGAGGTTATTGAATTTTTAAAAAATCCTGAAAAATTTCTAAAAATTGGAGCTAGAATTCCAAGAGGAGTTTTATTAGTAGGAGCGCCGGGAACCGGAAAAACGCTTTTAGCACGCGCTTGTGCTGCCGAAGCCGGTGTTTTATTTTTTTATATCTCTGGTTCTGAATTTGTTGAACTCTTTGCTGGAATTGGTGCAAGTAGAGTTCGCGATGCTTTTGCTGTTGCCAAAAAAAATCAACCTTGCATTTTATTCATTGATGAATTGGATGCTATTGGAAGAGTCAGAGGATCAGGAATTAGTGGTGTTCATGAAGAAAGAGAACAAACATTAAATCAAATTTTAGTTGAAATGGATGGATTTGAAAAAACAACAAAAGTGGTAGTTCTGGCAGCTACTAATCGTCCTGATGTTTTGGATCCAGCTCTTTTAAGACCAGGAAGGTTTGATCGAAAAATAGTTTTAGATTTACCTGATATTAAAGCCAGGGAAGAAATTTTGAAAATTCATTTAAAAGATAAAAAGGTAGGAAAAATTAATTTAAAACAAATTGCGCAAAGAACTCCTGGATTTTCAGGAGCAGATTTAGCTAATTTATGCAATGAGGCTGCAATTTTGGCTGCCCGAAGAAATAAAGAATATATCACTCAAAAAGAATTATTAGATGCTATTGAAAAAGTTTTATTAGGACCAGAAAGAAAAACAAAAGTTTATACTAAAAAAGAAAAAGAAATTGCTGCTTATCATGAAGCTGGTCACGCTATTGTTGCTCATTATCTTCCTTATGCTAGTAAAGTTCAAAAAGTTTCAATTATTGCCCGTTCCCGTGCTGGTGGTTATACTCTCAAACTACCAACTGAAGAAAAGAACTTTTATTTCAAAAAAGAATTTTTAGATGAATTAGCTTCAATTTTGGGCGGTTATGCTGCTGAAAAATTAATTTTTAAAGATGTAACTACTGGAGCCCAAAATGACTTAGAAATTGCTACTAATTTAGCTAAACAATTAGTTATTCGTTTTGGAATGTCAGAAAAATTAGGACCAGTTTCTTTTACAAAATCTCAAACTCCTTTACTCGAATTTTATGAAAGAGAATTTTCAGAAAAAACAGCAGAAATCATTGACGAAGAAGTTAGAAATTTAATCAATCAAGCTCTTGAAAGAGCAACTAAAGTTTTAGAAGAAAGAAAAGAAAAATTAGAAAAAGTTGCTCAAGTTTTGATCAAAAAAGAAGTCATCGAAAAAAAAGAATTTGAAAGACTCCTTGCCTCCAATTAATAACTATTTTAATTTTCTAATTTCCTCTTTAAGCCAGTTTATCTCTTTTTGTTGATTTTCTATTATCTTTTGTTATATAAGAGTCGTGTCAAACTTAACTTACTGGTTATTGATTACAACAAATCCTGGGATGACACCATGTCCATGACGCATTGTAATCAGCCCCCTGAGTATAGGGACAAGTAGCTCCCCCTCCTCTGTCGTAAATATAACCACCCAGACCTTTATCTACCCAACCATTAGGGCATGCATTAGCGAAGATGCAAAAAGGACCTTTCCCACCAGTAAATTTAAGTGTTCCATTAACCTCCAATCTTGCTGTAGGATTCGTCGTCCCGATGCCAACGTTGCCAGTTGGTAAAATAGTCAATACTGAAACTATGTCTGGATACTTATAAAGGGAGAGTGAATTAGGTGGAACCCCCCATCCTCCACCAACGGGTGCCGTCCACATTACCCATCTTATCGTACCCCCACCAGAACTTCTTGATTCCCATGCAAAACCAGCTAAACCTGGAGTATTATCATTAGCTGGGAATGTTCTTGTTTTTATAACACCCTCTACATGTAATTTATCAGTGGGTGCCGTCGTCCCGATGCCAACGTTGCCGGAAATATAAAGATTATTTTGTCCTCTTATATCACCAGCAACATCTAATCTATATTGTGGATTCGTCGTCCCGATGCCAACGTTGCCGTTTTGAACAACCAAATTTCCTGAATTAACAATCGTGCTTGTTGTTAAAATTAATGGGAAACTGCTTCCTGGTTGAGTTTGAATTAAGCCGCCACCAGAAGGAGGATTTGATGTTGGATTAACCCAAGCATACAAAAAATAATAATTTAAAGAAACTAATATTCCTAATAAAAATCCAATTATCAATCCTCTCATTTTTTACAATTATATAAAAAGACAATATTATTTCAAATATTTTATGTTGAAAAAATTTAAAAAATACCTCCTTAAAAATAGTCTAAAAATGTGGTAAAATTATTATTAATTTGATTTTTTTATTTTGGGACAAAAATGATAAATAAAAGCTCATCTTATAAAGCAGAAGATATTCAAGTTTTAGAAGGAATAGAGGCTGTTAGAAAAAGACCAGGAATGTATATTGGAGGAACAGGTCTTGATGGCTTACATCATTTAATTTGGGAAGTAGTCAATAATTCTTTTGATGAAGCTTTAGCTGGTTATGTAAAAAATATTGAAGTAAGAATAGAAAAAGAAAATAGAGTTGTAGTTATTGATGATGGTCGCGGTATTCCTGTTGATATTCATCCTAAAACAAAAAAATCTGCTCTGGAAACTGTTTTAACAATGCTTCATGCTGGAGGAAAATTCAATCAAAAAACCTACAAGATATCAGGAGGTCTTCACGGAGTTGGTGTTTCAGTTGTTAATGCTTTATCTAAATATTTAAAAGCAATTATTAAAAGGGATGGTTATGAATGGAGACAAGAATATAAAAAGGGAAGACCAATAACAGCTCTAGAAAAAATAAGAAAGACAACTGAAACCGGAACAACTATTATTTTTGAACCTGATCCTGAAATTTTTCCAGAAATAAAATTTGATCGTCAAAAAATTTTAGAATATTTACGGCATCAAGCTTATTTAACTCCAGGAGTAAGAGTAAATTTTATTGATGAAAGAGATAAAGAACCATTTTATTATAGTTTTTATTTTGAAAAAGGTCTTCAAGTTTTTATTAAACATTTAGTTAATGGAAGACATTTATTGTTTAACGATTTTATTGAAATTTATGATAAAAGTGAAAATTATGAACTTGGAATAATTTTTACTTATTTAGAGCACCAAGAAACAATTGAATATACTTTTACCAATAATATTATTAATCCTGAAGGAGGAACTCATTTACAAGGATTTCGTTCTGGACTTTTAAAAGCTGTTTTAAAAGTTGGTGAAGAATTAAATTTATTGAAAAATAAAAATAATGTTAATTTGACAATTGAAGATTTAAGAGGTGGTTTGGTTTTAATTTTGTCTTTAAAAATTCCTGAACCTCAATTTGAAGGACAAACAAAATCAAAACTGGGAAATCCTGAAGTAAAAAGTTTAGTTGAAAATATTGTTTTTTCAAAAACTGAAGAATGGTTTCATAAAAATCAAGATAAAGCAAAATTAATTATTAATAGAATCTTAACAAATTTTGAGGCAAGAAAAGCAGCTAAACAAGCAAAAGAAGCTGTTTTGAAAAAAAGAATTCAAAGTAATTTAGTTTTATCAGGAAAATTAGCTGATTGTTCTTCAAAAGATCCAGAAAAAAGAGAATTATTTATTGTTGAAGGTGATTCAGCTGGTGGTTCAGCAAAGCAGGCAAGAGATCGAACCCTCCAAGCTGTTTTGCCTTTAAGAGGAAAAATTTTAAATGTTGAAAAAGCAAGTATGATAAAAATTTTACAATCTCAAGAAATTAAAAATTTAATTATAGCTTTGGGAACTGGTTTTGGTAAAGATTTTAATTTAGAAAATTTAAGATATTCAAAAATAATTATTGCTACTGATGCGGACACAGACGGTTCTCATATTAGAACTTTGCTTTTAACACTATTTTACAGATATTTTAGACCGATAATTGAAAATGGTCATCTTTTTATTGCTCAACCTCCACTTTACAAAATTAAAATCGGAAAAGAAACTTATTACGCCTATAATGATTCTGAAAAAGAAAAAATTGTTAATGAATTAAATAAGAAAAAACAAAATATTGAAATTCAAAGATATAAAGGATTAGGAGAAATGAATCCTCAAGAACTTTGGGAAACAACTTTGAATCCTGAAAAAAGGGTTTTAAAACAAGTAACAATTAAAGATGCTGAAGAAGCCGATAAATTATTTTCAATTTTAATGGGCCAAGATGTTGAACCTCGAAAAAAGTTTATCGAAAATTACGCCTCAGAAGTTCAAAATTTGGATATTTAAAGAATTTCCTTATTTTGCTTTTAGTTTTTTATTAGCTATTTTTTATTTATTAAAAATTATTTCTAATTGGTTCTTTTTTCTTCCCTTAATTTTATCCTTTTTTATTTCTTGGCACTTTAGAAGTTCGTTCTTTCAATCATTTTTGTTTTTTTCTTTTTATTTAATTCTTTATCTTCACCCAACAATTAATTTTTTTATTTTTTTCATTTTAGTTTTCTTTTCTTCTTATTTTTATTTTAAAAAATTAAAGTATTCTGATTTTTGCTTAGTTTTAATTAATAGTTTTTATTTAAATTATTTGTTATTTAAAGCTAATTTCAGTTTTAATCTAATCTTTTTAATTTTTCTTTTATTTTTAACTTATTATTTTTACTTTTTCGGAAATAAAAAACTTGAAGAATCAATCATTTCGGTTATAATATTTTTAGAATTCTTTTTAATTTTTTATCTCAACAATTTTAATTTTTACCTTTTTACTTTTTTGATTTTTTTAATTCTTTATCTTTTACGATTTAAGCTAAATTTTATTATAATTAACAATAATGAAGGAAAGAAAAATTAAAAACCAACTAGTTCCAATTGTTATCGAAAAAACCCCTCAAGGTGAAAGAGCTTACGATATTTATTCAAGACTTTTGAAAGAAAGAATTGTTTTTTTAGGAACTCCAATCACTGATGAGATAGCTAATTTAATAATTGCTCAACTTTTATTTCTTGAACATGAAGATGCCGAAAAACCAATTTATTTTTACATCAATAGTCCAGGAGGAGATGTTAGTGCTGCTTTAGCTATTTATGATACAATGCAATATATCAAATCAGAAGTTCATACTATTGGGATAGGTCTTGTTGCTTCAGCGGCAGCAATTTTAATGGCAGCCGGAGCTAAAGGAAAAAGATTTTCATTACCAAATACCGAATTTTTAATTCATCAAGTAATTGTTGCTCCTCCGGGAATATCTGGTCAAGTAAAAGATGTTGAAATTATGACCAATCAATTAATTAAAATAAAAAACAAAGTAAATAATATTTTGGCTAAGCACACTGGGCAACCTTTAGAAAAAATAGAGAAAGATACTGATCGAGATTTTTGGATGTCAGCCCAAGAAGCTAAAGATTATGGTTTGATTGATAAAATTATTGAAAAAAGGGCTTAAATATTAAATTTATGTTATAATAATTTTGTTGCGGGCGTAGCTCAGTCGGTTAGAGCGCCGGCCTGTCACGCCGGAGGTCGCCGGTTCAAGTCCGGTCGCCCGCGCTTGGCGCGCGTAGCTCAGTGGTAGAGCGCGGTCCTGATAAGACCGAGGTCGGAGGTTCGATCCCTCCCGCGCGCATGCCCGGGTGGCGGAATTGGCAGACGCAGCAGACTTAAAATCTGCTGGCCCTATGGGCCGTGAGGGTTCGAGTCCCTCCCCGGGCACATTCTAATTTAAATGAAAAAATTTTTAATAATTTTATTTATTTTAATTGTTGTTTTGACTATAATATTTTTGATTATTAATTTTAAAAGTAAAAAAATGGAGGTAAAGAAAATTGATTTTTTAACTTCAGATGGAGTAAAAATAGTTGCCAATTATTACCCAAATAAAAATGCTAAATTTGCTGGAATTTTAATTCATATGAGACCAAAAACAAAAGAAAGCTATGAAAAATTTGCTCGTTATTTACAAGAAAAAAATTTCAGTTTACTAGCTTTAGATTTAAGAGGCCATGGAGAAAGTAGAGAATCTCCATGGGGCTATTTAGATTACAATCAATTTTCTGAAGATGAAGAAAAAAAATCAATTAAAGACCTAGAAGCAGCTAGTAATTTTTTAGAGAAAGAAGGTTTTTCTCAGGAAAGACAATTTTTAGTTGGTGCTAGCATCGGAGCTAATCTTTCCTTTCAATTTATATCTGAAAACGAAAAAATAAAAGCAGCTGTTTTGCTTTCTCCTGGTTATAATTATCGAGGAATAATTTTAGACAATTTTTATAAAAAAGGTTTAGATAATAAATTAATGATTATTTCCTCGAAAGATGATCAAGAAATGGCTTTGAGGGGTTTTAACTGGTTTAAAGAAAAATATCCAAGCTCAACATTTATTTTTTTAGAAAAAGGTGGACATGGAACAAATTATTTTGATTTTTATCCAGAATTAATGGATAAAATTTATTCCTGGCTTTTAGAAAAACTATCTTTGTAAAAAATTAATTTCTATGTTATAATTTATTTAACCTCTTCAAATCTCTCTAAAAATTTTTTAGAGAGAAATAATGGGGAGGAAGGTCGTAAAAGTAAAAAATATGAGGGGAAAATGAGACCAATGCAAAAAAGAAAAATGTATACTCCTAGGGAAGGAGAAACCTGGATTTGTGCTAAATGTGGGAAGCCCATTGATTCACTTCCTTTTGTTCCTTCCAAGGACAGGCCAGTCTATCACAGGGAATGCCTTCCTCCTCGGGAAAATAGATAGTTATTTAAAATAAATTTTTTTGGGAATTCGAAGATCTATTCTTTTTATTGATCCTAAAGATTTTTTCTTTTCATATTGGAGGAAAATATAAAGTTTTTTAATTTGTTCCTCAATGTCTTTATTTGGATCTAAAAGGTAAATTCTGTTGTTTTTGTCTAAAAAACTTAGATCAAAGTTTGAATAGATAGTAATTTCTTTTATAGGAAAATTATAAAAATTTGAAAACTCAAATAGCAAACTGAAAAGTTTAGTTAATTTTGGATTGAGCAAAGAATTGTTTTTAATTGACTTGTAAGAAACAATTTTTATTTTTTTTCCATCATCAAAATTAATATCTAAAATTCTTCCATAATTGTCTAAATAAAAAATTTTATTATTCCTTTTATCATAAATTTGAGCAATTATTTCGCTTTTTTTAATTTTTACTATCAATTTTCTATTCCAAAAATCAGGAATTAATTCAGCACTTATAATTTCCTTATTTTCCTTTAAGAATTTTTTAAGATTTAAAATAACAATTAAGGGACTTTTATTTAAAAAGTATTTTTCTGCTAATTTTTCTATTTCTGGAGGATCTACTTGAATTTTAGTGATTTTAAAAAATAATAAAGAGTATAATAAAATTATTGTTAGCGAAATATAGAATAAAAAATTAAAAATTTTTGAAAATTTATTTTTTCTTTTCTTTTTCATTAATAAAATTTTACAATGATAGATCTAAAAGATTTAATTAATAATCCTCAAAAATATAAAGAAGCTTTAATTTTAAGAGGTTGGCAGGATACAAGCATTATTGATGAAATTTTAAATCTCAAAGAAAGAATTAATCAGTTGATTAAAAAAAGAGATGATCTTAGATTTTTTATCAACAAACATTCAGAAACAAAACCATCAGAAGAAATTATCAAATTAATAAGAGAAAAAAAAGAAGAATTAAAAAACTTAGAAGATGAAATAGGAAATTTAGAAAGAGAATTAGAAGAAAAATTGGATTTAATTCCTAATGTTCCTGCTCCTGATGTTCCTAAAGGAAAAGACGAAAATGATAATGTTGTTTTAAAAGTAGTTGGTGAAATTTTTAATTTTAATTTTCAACCAAAAGATCATTTAGAATTGGGAAAAGAATTCGATTTAATTGATACTGAAAAAGCAGGTGAAATTGCTGGTTCAAGATTTTACTATCTTAAAAACGAGGCAGTTTTATTAGAAATAGCTTTAATTAAATTTGTTTATGATACTCTTTTACCTTATGGATTTACTCCAATAATTCCTCCTTATTTTATAAAAGAGAAATATTATCGAGGTATGGGAAGAATAACAGGAACTGATCGAGATGAAAGATATTATTTAGAAAAAGACGATTTATTTTTAATTGGAAGTGCTGAACATACTATCGGCCCTTATCATGCTAATGAAATTTTAGACGAAGATGAATTACCCAAAAGATATTTAGGTTTTTCTCCTTGTTTTCGAAGGGAAGCTGGAAGTTATGGAAAGGATGTTAAAGGAATTTTAAGAACTCATCAATTTGAAAAAGTAGAAATGTTTAGCTTCACTTTACCTGAAAAATCAGAAGAAGAACACCAATTTTTATTATCTATGGAAGAAAAAATTCTTCAAGCCCTAGAACTTCCTTATCGAGTTGTTTTTATTTGTACTGGTGATATGGGAAGAACAGATTACAAACAATATGATATCGAAGTTTGGCTTCCTGGTCAAAATAGATATCAGGAAACTCATTCTTGTTCTAATACAACTGATTATCAGGCTCGAGGAATAAATGCTCGGTTTCGAAGAAAAAATGGAAAAGTTGAGTATTTGCATATGCTTAACGCAACCGCTTTAGCAATAGGTAGAGCGATTGTTGCTATTTTAGAAAATTATCAAAGAGAAAAATATATTGAAATACCTAAAGTTCTTGTTCCTTATTTAGGTTTTGATAGAATAGAAAAAAGATGAAAAAATTTGAATTTTTATCTCATACGGCTGATCAGAAATTTAAGATTTATGGAAAAAATTTAAAAGAATTGATTATTAATTCGCTTTTAGCTTTAAAAAGTTTTTTCAAACCAAAATTAACAAAAAGTAAAATAGAAAAAGAAATAAAAATAAAAAACGAAAAAACTGAAATTCTTTTAATAGATTTTCTTTCAGAAGTTTTAGCCCAAACTTATATTGAAAAAGCAATTTTTACTGATTTTCAAGAAAAAAACTTGAATTCAAAATTAATTGAAGGAAAAATTTTAGGTTTTTATTTTATCAAACTTACTAAAGACATTAAAGCAATTACTTATCATCAAGCTAAAATTGAAAAAATTAATAATTTATTTACTTTCGAATTTATCGTCGATATTTAAATTTAATAAATAATGAAAAAAGTAATTACTTTGGGTTCAGCTGTTTTGGATATTATTTTGAAAACAAAAGAAACTAAAGATCCTGATTGGGGCGAAAAAATAGAAATTGATGATTTTGATTTTTCTTTAGGAGGAGGGGCTTTAAATGTAGCTGTTAGTCTTTCTAAACTTGGTTTAGATGTTTCTTCTTATTTTCATTTAGGAAAAGATTTTATAGGAAATATTTTGAAAACAAAATTGAAAAAGTTAAAAATTAAAAAAAATATTTTTTATCATAAAAAAAGTACAAGTTTTTCAATAATTATTTTACCACCCCAAGGAGAAAGGATTATTTATGTTTTTAGAGGTAAAGAAACAAATTTTACGAAAAATGAATTAAATAAAATTAAAAAATCTCAATATTATTATATTTCACCTGGAAAAACATTACCCCAAGATTTAACTTATTTTTTAAAAAAAATAAAAAAAGAATCAAAATTGATTGCAATTAATCCTTCAAAAGTTTTTTTGAAATCAAAAAATTTTATTAACTCTTTAAGACTTTGTGATTTAATTTTTGTTAATGAAGAAGAATTAAGAATAATTAAAAATAATAAAGTCGATACTCTTAATTTAGGAAAAGAAATTTTTAATTTAATTCAACCTAAGATTTTAGTTGTTACTTTAGGTCAAAGAGGTTCTTTGACTTATTTTCAAGACAAAATCTTTTTTGGAAGTATTTTTAAACCCAATCGAGTAATTGATAAAACTGGAGCCGGTGATGCTTTTGCTTCAGCATTTTTTGGTTGTTTAGTTTTAAATGACAAAGTTAATGAAGAAATAATAAAAAAAGCAATAATATGGGGATCAGCTAATTCTTCTTCAGTTATTCAAAAATTGGGAGCTCAAAACGGAATTTTAGATAAAAAAGATTATTACAAATTCGAAAAAAAGAAATTTGAAATCAAAATTATATAAATAAAAATGATTGACATTTTAAAAGATTTAATTTTAAGGTTTTTTTATACTTATGAAAATTTTAAATCAACGATATGGCTTTATTTAACAGTTACTGTTTCTAATTTATTCTTTGTTATTGCTTTTATTTACATTGCTCAATTTTATGAAGTTAAAGAATTTGGTCTTTTTAATTATTTATTTGCTTTTTTTAGTTTATTTTTTCTTCTTTCAGATTTTGGAACTCATGAAAATTTTGTTAGAGATTACCAATTAGTTAAAGATGAGAAAGAAAAAATAAAATTAATAAATAACGCTTTTATTTTTAAATTAACAATAAATATTTTTTTAATAATCCTGGCTTCGGCTATTTATTTTGTTTTAAAAGAATTTAAAAATAAAACCACTTATTTTTTAATTATTATCTATTTTATTTTAAGTAGCCTTAGAGGCTTTTTCCATAGTTTTTTCATTGCTCGTCAAGAAACAAAAAAACTATTTTTGCCAACTTTTTTCGAAGCTTTAATTTCACTTATTTTTCTAATAATTTTTTCAAGTTTTCAAAAAACTATTTTTTCTATTTTTTTAAGCCTTATTTTAGGAAACATTGTTTCAGTCATTTTTTTATTTTTCTTTTTTAAGAGATATTATTCTTTTAATTTAAATTTTTATGATAGAAATCAATTTATTTATTTTTTGAAAAATGGATTTCCCCTGGTTTTGTTTGGTAGTTTGACATATATTTTCTTTGAATCTGATAAAATTTTCTTAGCTCATTATCGGGAATTTGAAGATGTCGCCTATTTTAGCGCCGTTACTAGAATAATTTATGTAATTATTAGTCTTATTTATGTTTTTTACACAGCTTTTTATCCTTTCCTTTCAAAAAATATAAATTCTTATAGATCAATGAAAAGAATATTTAAAAATATGATTTTTTTAAGCTTTCTTCTTGGTTCCCTTTTTTCTTTTTTAACTTTTATTCTTTCACCAATTTTAATAAAAATAATTTACGGACCAAATTATTTAGTTTCAATTTCAATTTTAAGATTATATTCATTAATTTTAATTCCTTTAGCAATTGTAATTTTCTTTGATAATTTTCTTGTAAGTACTAAAAACCAAATCCTTGATTTTTATATAACTCTTATTCCTGCTTTTTTCAATATTTTTCTTAATTTTATTTTAATCCCTCGGTTTGGAATAAATGGTGCTATTGTTTCAAATTATTCAGCTCAAATTTTAAACTTAATTTTAAGTTTTTTTGTTTCTTACTATGTTTTATTAAAATTAGAAAAAAATGAAAAATTTGCTTTTAAAGCTTAAAAATAATAAATTTCTTTTTCAAAATACATTTTGGTTTTATCTTTCAGAATTTGTTAGTAAAGCTTCCCGTTTTTTTGTTTTTATTATCATTGCTCGAATTTTGGGTAGGGAAGAATTTGGAGTTTTTAATTATGTCTTAGCTCTGCTTTCTTTATTTTTTTTATTTTCTGATTTTGGTTTAGGTGATATTTTGATTAGAGATTTTCAACAAAAAGAAAACAAAGAAAAAATTATTAAAGAAACATTTACTTTAAAATTTTATTTAAATATTGTAATTTTTTTGATCTCCTTTTTAGGATTATTTTTTTTAAAAGACTTTTCTAAATTATTTCTTCTTTATCTTATTTTAGGTCTTTATTTTATTTTTAATAATCTTCGTTTGCATTTTAATTCTTTGTTTTTAACTTCTTTTAAGGCTTTTAATATTTTTATTTTGAATTTGGTTGAGGGATTTCTTTTAATATTTTCTCTTTTAATATTTTCTTTATTTTTCAAATCAGCCTTAGCTATTGGTTTAGGTTATTTATTTAGCGCTTTTTTAATATTTTCATTTTCTTATTTTGTTTATCAAAAAAATTTTAAATTCAAACTGAAAGAAAAAATAAATCAAATAAATATTTTTTATTATTTTAAAAATGGTCTTCCTTTAGTTTTTTTTGGTTTGTTAGGTTATGTTTTTTTCACTACTGATCAGATAATCATAGGACATTTCAGGTCTTTTTCTGAGTTAGGTATTTATAGTGTGGCTTCTAAAATAATTTTATCTTTAGTTCCGATTGGTGCTCTTCTTTCTTCAGCTATTTTTCCTTATATTTCTCGAAAAATTTATAATTATCAAGAAATTAAAAAATATTTTTTTATTTTTATTTACCTTGAATTAATTTTAGCATTTTTAACTGTTGTTTTTTGTTATTTATTTTCTCCCTTTCTTATAGGCCTTGCTTTTGGAAAGGAATTTTTAGATTCTTTACCATTAATTTATATTCTTATTTGGATACTTGTTTTTATGTTTCCAGTTCAGTTTTTAGATAAACTTCTTTTTTCTTATAATAAACAATGGCTTGATTTTTGGTTAACACTAATTCCAGCAATTTTGAATTTGATTTTAAATATTTATCTTGTTCCAATTTATGGAGTTTATGGAGCTATTTTTTCAAGTATTGTTTCCCAAATACTTAACTTTGTCTTAACCTTTTCTGCTTCTTATTATGTAATTGAAAAATACTCTAAAAATTTGGTATAATTCATTTTATGGAGAAAATAATTTTAGATGCTGAAAATAAATCTTTAGGTAGATTAGCTACTGAAATTTCTCGATATTTACAAGGCAAACATCGTGTTGATTATGATCCTAGTAAAGATTTTCCTGTATATGTTTATATTAAAAATTTAGAAAAAGCAAAATTTACAGGTAAAAAATTTGATCAAAAAGTTTTTTACAAGCACACTGGCTATATTGGCCACTTAAAAGAAATTCCTTTAAAATTATTATGGGATAAAAATAAATTAAAAGCTTTACAACTTATAGTTAGTCGGATGCTTCCCAAAAATAAATTAAGAAAAAGAAGAATTAAAAGAATTAAATTAGTTAATAACAATGAGTAATCAAAAAGAAGTTCAAGTTTTAGAAGAAAAGTTGGAAAATATAACTGAAGAAACTGAAAAGACAAACCTTGTTTTTCCTAAAATTGGTAAGGATCGTTATCTTGAAGGAATTGGAAGAAGAAAAGAGGCAACTGCTCGAGTAAGAATTTATGATTCGCCAAGAAAAACAAAAGATTTTGATATTAAAATCAACGGTCTAGATTATGAAGAATATTTTAGCAATTTAATTGAATTTAGAAAAATTGTTAATGCTCCACTTAGAAAAATAAAAGCCTTAGGAGTTTATAAAGTAACTGTTTTAGTAAAAGGAGGAGGTTTAAGGGGTCAAGCTGAAGCTATAAGACTTGGTCTAGCTCGAGCTTTAGTAAAATTAAATCCTGAATGGAAACCTAAATTTAAAAAAGCTGGTTTTCTTACAAGAGATCCAAGAGAGGTTGAAAGAAAGAAATACGGATTGAAAAAAGCTAGAAAATCTCCTCAATGGCATAAAAGATAGATTTTGTCGTAAAATTTTATTTGATGAAATTAAAATCAATTTATATTGATAAATTCCTTTTAATAATTGTTATTATTCTTTCATTAATAGGTTTAATTAATTTTTTTAGCGCCTCTTCTTATTATTCTTTTGTTAAAACTGGTAATTCGTTTAAATATTTTTTTGATTTTTTTCTCAAAACAACGGTTTTAGGTTTTTTTGCTTTTTTTGTAGGAAATTTTTTAGGAAATAATTTTCAAAAATCAAAACCATTATTTTTAATTCTATTTATAATTAGTTATATAAGCTTATATTTAGTCTTTTTGCAGCCTTTTTCTGTTCAGGTTGGTGAAGCTCGAAGATGGGTAAAAATTGGACCAATAAATTTTCAACCAGCTGAAATTTTAAAACCTTTTGCTTTATTAATTTTTATTTTTTTTCTCTCCTCTAACCCCCTATCTTCTTTTAAAGCCAAATTAGTTTTCATCTTTATTTTTTTTCTTATTATTGCTCTTCCAATTTTTAAACAACCAGCAATGACTAATCTTTTAATTATTCTATCTTCTTTAATTTTTGCTTCTTTTATTTTTTTAAAAAACATTAGAGAATATTTAAAAGTAATAATATTTTTTGGTATTTTGGGTTTAATTTTTGTTATTGTTGGAAGTTTTCTTTGGAGTTATCGAATTGAAAGAATCAAAGCTTTTTTTACTGGTGGTAAAGTTCATGAAGAAAAGATTTTTCAATTAAAGCAAACAACCATAGCAATTTCTTCTGGAGGATTATTAGGAAAAGGATTAGGAAAATCACAAATGAAGCTTTTAGATATACCAAGATTATTAGATGATTCAATTTTTGCTATTTTTGCTGAGGAATGGGGATTTGTTGGTTCAGTTTTTCTTTTATCTCTTTTTTTGCTTTTAATTTTTAGAATAATAACCCTAGCGCATCAAACTAATAATTTAGAGAAAAAAGCATTTGCTTTAGGAGTGGCTGCTTGGATATTTTTACAAACTTTTATTCATATAATATCTAATATAGGCCTTTTTGTTCCCACCGGAGTTGTTTTGCCATTTTTTAGTTGGGGAGCTTCAAGTCAAATAGCAATTTATTTTAGCCTCGGTTTAATTAGTAGTTTTAAAACATGAAAGTTTTAATTACTGGAGGAAGTGGTTATATTGGAAGTATGTTAGTTTCTGAATTAAAAGAAGATAAAAGAATTGAAAAGATTTATGTAATTGATATAAAAAATCCTAAGTTTTTATGGAAACCAAATGAAAAAATAAAATTTATTAATAAAAATTTGGTTGAAAATTGGGAAGAGGAAATTCAAGAAAATATTGATGTTATTGTTCATTGTGCTTTTCATCTTCGAAGACCTTTTTGGCCCTGGCAACTAAAAAAACATCTTTTTGAAAATTACTTTGGTTTTGAAAAAGTTTTAGAATTTGCCAATAAAAATAATACTAAAAAAATCATTGTTTTGAGTTCAATTGCTGTTTATGGAGCTAACAAAGAAAACGATCTTACCAAACCATTTAAAGAAGATGATGAGTTAAAAGAAAAAATTTATCTTTATGGAATTGAAAAAATAAAAATGGAAGAACAAGCAAAAAAGTTTTCTTTAAAAAGCAAAACAAAAATAATCATTTTAAGATTAGCTTCAGTTACCGGACCATTTGCTCAAAATATTTACAAAAAAGGAGGCTTATTAAAATTTTTAAAAAATATTTCTCCTTTTATTTTTTTAACTAATGAAAAATCTTTAAGGCAATATGTTCATGAAGATGATGTTGTTGAGGCTCTTAAATTTTTTGTTTTTAATGACCTTAATGAAAATTTAGAGATTTTTAACATTGCTCCACCAACATTTATTTATTTTAAAGATATTGCTAAAATTTTAAAGAAAAAAACAATTTTTATTCCTTATGGATTAGCTAAATTTTTATTTAAATTCTTTTGGTATATCTCTTTTGGTAAAATACCAACTTCTCCAGGCTCAATTAATTCTTATACTTTTCCAATTTTTGTTGATGGTTCAAAAATTAAAAATTTAGGTTTTGAATATAAATATAACTCTTTAGATGCTTTTTTAGCTAATAAGGGAAAATATTTATTTACCCCAAAAAGTTAAAAATACTCTTAAGGTCTTTAAAATAATAATAAAATCTAAAACTAAATTTCTATTTTTTAAATAAAATAAATCATAAGCTAATCTTTCTTTGGCTTCTTCAAGAGTATCACCTGTTTTTTCATTTATTTGGGCCCAACCACTAATTCCTGGCTTAATTAATGTTCTCAAAGTGTAGTGAGGAATTTTCTTTTTTAAAAATTCATAATATTTTAAAGAATCTGGTCGAGGCCCAATAAAGCTAATATCATTTTTTAAAACATTTATTACTTGAGGAATTTCGTCTAAATGAAACTTTCTTAAAATTTTTCCAAAAGGAAAAATTCTTTCATCTCCTTCTTTCACACCAAATATTTCTTCTTTTTGCGGATCTTTATAGTCTATTTCATGCATTGTTCTAAACTTATAAAGAGTAAAAATTTTTTCTCGGTAGCCAACTCTTTTGTCTTTAAAGAAAATTGGTCCTTTTGAAGAAATTTTAATCCCTAAAATAATAAATGGTAGTAAGGGTAAAGAAAGAATAATAACAATTAAAGCTAAAATAATATCAATTCCTCTTTTTATTACTTCGTAAATTTGATCTTTAGTATATAAATTGTCTAAAACCCATTCTTCATTTACATAACCCACAGGAATTTTATTAATAAAAATTTCAACAAAACTTAGAGAACTAAGAACAAGTTTCCCTTTTAAAATTTCATTGACTAAATTAGAGGAAAAATCTTCATCTCTTAAAAGATCACTGGCAACAACATAATAATCGTAACTTTCTTGATTAATTAATTCATTAAAATTTCGATAATGAGCTATTTCTTTAAAACCTAAAGATTTGTGATTTTCTAAATAATTTTTTATTTCTTCAATATCTTTTGTTTCTCCAATCAAAGCTATTTTTTTATAACTTTCAAAAAGATATTTATTTAAAAGAAGGTTTCTAAATTCAATATTCAAAATAATGAAAATTATAATGAATAGAACTAATAAAGTTTTTGGAGAGATTTTGAAAATTGGTAAAGTATAAAAAACTAAAATTGTTAAAAAAAGTGAAATAAAAATTGCTCTTAAATAATTTTTTGAAAAATCAGAAAAAGAACTTATTTTTTTAATATTATATAAATCAAAGATATAAAATATTAAAAACCAAATAAAAAAAATAATTAAGAAAGGAAAAAAATGAATTTTATAAATTTCTAAGCTAAATTCAGGAAAATTTCTAATAAAGAGAGCTAAAAACAAAGAGAAAAAAAATGTAAAAAAATCAATTAAAATAAATATGAAGTCCTTTAATTTAATACTCATTCTTTTTTAATAATTATAAGCGAAAAATCTTATAATCAAAAAAATGAAAAAATTAAGAATTTGTTTTACTGGAGGAGCAACCGGAGGACATTTTTTCCCACTTCTTTTTGTTTTAAGAGAGCTAAAAAAAATTGAAAAAGAAAAAAATGCTAAATTTGAATATTATTACATCGGTGTTAAACCTATGGATGAGAAATTATTAAAAGAAGAGGGAGTTAAAATTTATAAAATTGGTGAAGTTAAATTAAGAAGATATTTTGATTTTCAAAATTTTTTAGATTTTTTAAAAACTCCTTTGGTTTTTTTACAAAGTTTGTTTTATGTTTTTATTACAATGCCTGATGTTTTATTTTCTAAAGGTGGTCCTAGTTCATTTTTTGTCGTTTTAGCTGCTTGGATTTTCCGAATACCAATTTTAATTCATGATTCCGATTCAATTCCTGGTTTAGCTAATAAGATTTCTTCATTTTTTGCTAAAAAAATAGCTTTGGCTTTTGATGAAGCTCGAAACTTTTTTCCTAAAGAAAAAGTTATTGTTGTTGGTCAACCAATAGATGAAAGAATAATTTTTAATCCTATTTTTAAAGAAGATTATGAAAGATTTGATTTAAACTCCGATGAAAAAATAATTTTAGTTTTCGGTGGTTCTCAAGGATCAGAATTTTTAAATGATCTAATAGTTGAAATTTTACCTGAATTGTTAAATATTGCCCAGATAGTTCATCTTACTGGTCAAAATCTTTATAAAGATACTTATCTTTATGCTTTAAGTAAGATTAGACAAAAAAATCCACTCAAAGAAAAAAAATATAAAGCATTCCCATTTTTAAAAAATGAAGATTTTTTGATTTTAATGAAAATGGCTGATTTAATAATTTCTCGAGCTGGTTCAAGTTCAATTTTTGAAATTGCTGCTTTAGGAAAACCAAGTATTCTTATACCTTTAAGTAAATCAATTGTTGGGGATCATCAAAAAAGAAATGCTTTTATTTATTCTCAATATGGTGCTTGTTTGTTTTTAGATGAACCAAATGCCAAACCCCATCTTCTTTTAAACATAATTAGAGACTTATTTAATCGACCCCAATATTTAGAAGAAATGAGCAAAAATGCAAAAAATTTTTATAAACCGGGCGCTGCTTACAAATTAGCTGAGGAGTTATTGTTTTTAGCTCAATGGACTTAAACAATAAAATTTTTTATTTTTTAAAAAGATTAACATTTTGGATTTATTTCTTTTCTCCTTTTATAGTTTGGCTTTTAATTTATTTTCAAGGACCAACCTATTTGGTTTTAGTAAAAAAAGAATCTTTTAGTTCTTCAATTGTAATTTTTAGTTCGTTTTTATGGCAATTAATTATTTTTTTAGGTTTTATTCAATTTATTAATATGTTTTTTTATCTTTTGTTGAAAAGGAAAATTTTTGTTATAATCAATATTATCTTTATTTTTTTTCATCTGATTTTTGCTTTAAAGGTCTTGTTTTTTAATTTTTACTAAAAATGAAAATAGCAGTTATTCAAACAGGTGGGAAACAATATTTAGTTAAAGAAGGAGACAAGATAAAAATAAATAAAATTAAAAATCATAGTCAAAAAGAAATTGTTTTTAATGATATTTTGTTTTATTCAGATAATGAAAAAACTTTGATTGGTCAGCCTAAATTAGATAATGTTGAGGTTATAGGTGAAGTTTTAGAAGAAAAAAAAGAAAAAATTTTAGTTTGGAAATATAAACCAAAAACAAGATACAGAAAAAAGAAGGGTTACAAAAATTATTTTTTTATTGTTAAAGTAAAAGAAATAAAAGAAAAATGAAACCAGAATTACCTTCTCAACCAAACGGACATAAATCAAAAAAAGAACTATTCAATAAAATATGGGCTTATATTGAATATGATCCCGAGACAGGGTTAGTTAAAAGAAAAGGAATTAGGTTTCCTTCAATGCACATCGATGATCTTTTAAAAATGTTAGAAGAATTAGAAAAAAAATATGGAGGAAATAAAACAATAAAAGAAATTGTTGATGAGATATTTGATGAGATATTTAAATCACAATCATCGCAAAATTAATTTTTAAACTAAAATTTATGATTAAAAAGCTTCTTTCTTTTTTTCTTAAAGATTATGTTTCTGAATGGAAACCAATTGTTGAAAAAATAAATAGTTTAGAAAAAGATTTTGAGAAATTATCTGATGATCAATTAAAAGAGAAAACTTTTGAATTTAAAGAAAGATTAAAAAAAGGAGAAAAATTGGACGATTTATTACCTGAAGCTTTTGCTGTTGTCAGAGAAGCAGCAAAAAGAACTTTGGGGCAAAGACATTTTGATGTTCAGCTTTTAGGTGGAATTGGTTTGCATAAAGGAATGGTAATTGAAATGATGACTGGTGAAGGAAAAACAATCACAGCAACTTTAGCTGCTTATTTAAATGCTCTAACCGGAGACGGAGTTC
>PSMS01000018.1:0-563 GCA_040290225.1 Patescibacteria group bacterium
TCACCTCCTTTTCATCATGGGAGGGATCCATGACACTATAACGCTTTCTGGGCGCGAGGCAGAGATGCCAACCAATATGCCCCACACGCAGACAGCACGATCCTCAATTCGCAGCATGCCAGCTCCAGACGCGCCTGGGGCAGACTGACCCTGCATCTGGACGAACCCCATGCCCCCGAGCGCGTCCTCCAATCGCGAGTCGGCATAATGTGCTTCCCCATAATAGGTCCCGGTTCTTAGGAGAGGTTCCATACCAAACCTCATCCAGGCATAGACCCGCTCCCTGATGACCGGCCGGGCCTTGCAGGTGGGCAGAGATACTTGTACATACGACACTGCCCCGTGGGGCAGTGAGAAGAGTGCATAGTCACCTTCTGCCCACCGCTCTGTCCCCTCGAACTTCCAGTCTATAAGGTCTAGTCGGATCACCACGTCGGGCTCGCCCTCCCTGGATTGACTGATCCTGTAGGTTTCATTTGGGGCACGCGCGACGCAGTGCCCCGCAGTGAGTACTCGCCAGCCTTCTATGGTAGTGGCAGTGCACACAATCTTGTTGCCCCGCC
>PSMS01000018.1:584-8367 GCA_040290225.1 Patescibacteria group bacterium
GACTTGCAAGACGAGCTGGAGCTCCTCATCCGGCTGATCGATGATCGAGGTGGCTGCTCTGGCTGTGCTGACCACAAGCGCCAGCAGCACACCACCAATCAACACAATGGTCCTGACATTCATTTTTTTCCACCTCCTCTTTTAGGTTGTTTGATAGGGGACTAACCTTATTATAACACAACCTTTCAAAATATTCAAGATCGTCTTTTTGTAAACCCCACTTTCCTTTCTTTCTTTGAACATTTTTTCTACAACATGCTTTACTAGTTCTTCCTGAGCGTATTGTATCTCCTGTTCATAGTTTTTCAGCCTTTCTTGAGCCATTTTTAAGTATTCTTCTGAAATATCTATCCCTATAAAGTCATAACCCAAAATTTTTGCAGCTACTAGAGTTGTTCCACTTCCGCAATAAGGATCTAAAACAATTCCTGACTTTTTGCCGTCCATTACTGAATAAATACATCGCAACGGTAAGACTAGGGGAAATGGGGCGGGATGAGGATTATTTTTTTCTGGAGGAAATCTCCAAATAGAGGTTAATAAGGCGTGTTTGGGTTGTAGAGGTTCGCCTATTAAATTATTGTCTTTGGGTTTATACAGCCAATATACCCTCATCTTTTTATCTTCGAGACGAAAGTTATAGCAAACTAAGTTGTGATCATCTTGATGTGTCTTATTATTGCGAAAAAATTTTTGGGATGATAAAGAAAAAGCCTGTTATTTATTCTTCACCTGAATCCTATTGTGCTTATATAGAACTTCCTTCTAGTAAATATTATTGTATTAGTAATTTAACTATTGGTACTGAAACTACAATTCCACCGAATCAAAAAGGTTATTGCGATGGAATTACGTTTTTAAAGTTTCTTTTTCAAAGAGAAAAAGGTGTAACTCTTCAAATGATGGATCAGTTCAAGTAGATAAGTCTATTTTGTTAGTTCGATTTTATTTTGATATGGGCGGGAGAGGAATCGAACCTCTGACCTTCTCGTTGTAAGCGAGACGCTCTGCCATTGAGCTACCCGCCCAGTTATTTTTGAGCGGCGGACGGGATTTGAACCCGCGACCTCCTGCATGGCAAGCAGGCGTTCTACCACTGAACTACCGCCGCTTGTTTAAGAATTATTTTATCATATTTTTGATTAATGGAAAATTTAAGCTATGATAAAATTTTAATTAATGATTTATCTGCTTTTGTTTATTTTTTTGTTCAATTCTTATTTGTTTTTAAGTTTAATTTTACCTCCCAAATTAGATGTTCTTTATCCTCCTTCCCGAATTGTTGTTAATGAAAATAAAATTGTTTTTAAGGGGTTTGTTGATAAAAATTCAGATCTTTATTTAAACAACGAAATTCTTTTAAAAAATGAAAAGGGCTATTTTGAAAAAGAAATTTATTTAAAAGAAGGAATAAATAGGTTTATAATAAAAGCAAGAAAGTTTTGGGGGCAAGAAACAAAAAAAGAGTTCGAAATTATTTATCTTAAAAAATGAAAAAGAAAAAAGAAGAAAAAAACGAACTTGAAAATTTGTTAGAAGAATTGAAAAAAGAATTTGGTGAAGGAACCATTATGACTCTTGACGAAGCTCCTAAAGTTGATGTCGAAGTTATTTCTACTGGTTCACCTTCTTTAGATTTAGCTTTGGGTATTGGTGGAATGCCCCGTGGAAGAATTATTGAAATTTATGGTCCAGAATCTTCTGGGAAAACTACGATTGCTTTATCAGTTGTAGCTCAAGCTCAAAAACAAGGAGGCAGAGTTGCTTTTGTTGATACTGAACATGCTTTAGATCCTGATTACGCAAAAAAAATTGGTGTTAATGTTGAAAAGTTAGTTTTATCTCAACCAGATAGTGGTGAAGATGCTTTAAACATTGTTGAGAAATTAATTAAGTCTGGATTATTTGATGTCATTGTCGTTGATTCAGTAGCCGCTTTAGTTCCAAGAGCAGAATTAGAAGGAGAAATTGGTGATCAATATATTGGTCTTCAAGCAAGACTTATGTCTCAGGCTTTAAGAAAATTGACAGGATTAATTGCAAAAACAAGAACAATTTTAATTTTTATTAATCAGACAAGAGCAATAATTGGAGGGATGGTGCCTGGACAAGAAACAACAGCTGGTGGAAAAGCCCTAAAATTTTATGCCTCAGTTAGAATCGAACTTAAAAAATTAGGTCAAATTGAAAAGGGTGATGAAGTTATTGGTATTAGAATTAAAGCAAGAATTGTTAAAAATAAAGTAGCCCCTCCATTTAAAACAGTTGAGATAGAAATTTACTATAATGAAGGAATCTCTTATGAATCAGATTTATTAAATTTAGGTTTGAAATATGAAGTAATCAGAAAAGAAGGAAATAGTTATTATTATGAAAATGAAAAATTAGGAAGTAGTTTTCAAAATGCTCGTGAATATTTAAAACAAAATCCAGATTTAGCTAAAAAAATCTTTGAAGAAATAAAAAGTAAAATTTATCAATAATGATTTCTAAATTAAAAAGTTTTACTCTTTCTGGTATTTTTCCTGAAATTGTTGAAATTGAAATTGGATTAAGTGTTGGTTTAAGTAGTTTTCAAATAGTTGGTTTACCTGATCAAACTGTTAATGAATCTAAAGAAAGAATAGGTTTAGCTTTAAAAAGTATTGGAGCTAAACCTCCGCAAAAGTTTAATAGAAAAATTGTTGTTAATTTAGCTCCAGCTGATATCAAAAAAGAAGGACCATTACTTGATTTGCCAATAGCTCTTTGTTTTTTATTAGCCACCGGACAAATTAAAAACATTCCTGAAAAAACATTATTTTTAGGTGAATTGGGACTTGATGGAAGTTTGAAAAAAATTAAAGGAGTTTTACCTATTGCTTTAAAAGCAAAAGAATATGGTTTTGAAAAAATTGTTTTGCCAAAAGAAAATTTAAAAGAAGTTTCTTTTTTAGATGACTTACAATTTTATGGCTTTGAGAACTTAAAAGAAGTTATTAAATTTCTTGAAGGAGAAGAATTTAGGCCTTATAAAGAAAAAATTAATTTTGATTTTAATGAAGAGGATTTGAGTTTTTTAATAATTGATGATTATTTATTAAGAGGACTTATGATTGCTGCTTTAGGAAGACATAATTTTTTACTTTATGGACCACCCGGAACAGGAAAAACTTTAATTGCTAAAAATTTTGTTAATCTTTTACCAAATTTAAGAAAGGAAGAAAGTTTGGAAGTTTCAAGTATTTACAGTGCTTTAGGGCTTTTAAATGAAGGAATTGTTTTTAGACCACCATTTCGTTCTCCCCATCATTCAGCTTCAACAACTTCAATTTTAGGAGGAGGTAAAGATGCTAAACCAGGCGAAGTTACTTTAGCTCATCGAGGAGTTTTATTTTTTGATGAATTACCAGAATTTCGAAGGGATGTTTTAGAAGGAATTAGAGAACCAATGGAAAATGGAGAAATTGTTGTTTCCCGAGCCAAAAAAGTAGGTAAATATCCAGCTAAATTTATATTTATTGGCGCTTATAATCCCTGCCCTTGTGGTTTTTATGGTGATCCAGAAATAGAATGTAAATGCACAATTTCTGAAATTAATAAATATCAAAGAAAAATCTCCGGTCCAATTTTTGACAGAATTGATATGAATTTTTATGTTCCAAGAATGAAAAGCGAAAAAATTTTTAATATGGAAAAGAGAGATTTTAAAAAAATTAAAGAAAAACTTAAAGAAGCACAAGAAAGAATGAAGAAATTTTTTGGTGATGATTGTTTTTATTACCCTTCGGAAATCCCTCCAAATAAAATTAATAAATACATTCAATTGACCAACGATGCAGAAAAAATTTTGAGAGATGCTATTGATAGATTTAGAATTTCTTTAAGAGGAGTTCATAAAATTTTAAAAGTTTCTTTAACAATAACTTTTTTGGAAAATAAAGATAAAATAGATAAAGAAGAAATTTTAGAGGCTTTACAATATCGATTTCAAACTAATGAAACTTAAATGATTAAATTAAAAAAATCTCAACTCCTTCGTTTTAATAAGGAAAAAATAAAAAATAAAAAAGTAATAGTAAGAGTAGATTTTAATGTTGATCTTGAAGGTAAAAAACTTTTAGGAATTTATAGAATTTTAAAAACAAAAAAAACTTTAGAATTTTTAAAAGAAGCCAAACAAATTGTTTTAATTTCTCATTTTGGTGACCCTCAAAAAAGAGAAGAAAAATATTCATTTAAAAATTTAATTAAAGATTTTGAAAAAATTCTAAATATAAAATTAGGCTTTTTAGAAGATTATAAAAAGAAACCAAAAGAAAAATTTAATCTTTTAGAAAATATTAGGTTTTTTAAAGGAGAAAAAGAAAAAGATATTAATTTGGCAAAAAATTTAACTCAATTAGGAGATGTTTATGTTAATGAAGCTTTTTCAGCAAGTCATCGAGATCATACCTCAATAACTTTAATTCCTAAGCTTTTACCTTTTTATTATGGTTTTAATTTTGAAGAAGAAATTGAGAGGCTTAATAATTTTTTAAAAGAAAAAAATATTCTTTTAATTTTAGGAGGAGCTAAAATTTCAACCAAACTTCCATTAATTTTCAAATTCCTTAAAAGAGCAAATCTTATTTTTATTGGTGGAGCTATGAGTTTTACTTATTTAAAAGCTAAAAATTTTGAAATTGGAAAAAGTTTTTATGAAAAAGATATAATTCAAAATTTAAAGAGTATCTATTCACCAAAAATTTTGACCCCTTTTGATTTTGTTAATCAAAATAAAGAATTAGTGTTTTTAGGAAATATTAAAAGCGAAGATATTTTGCTAGACGTTGGTGAAAATAGTTTGAATATTTTATTTGAAGAAATTAAAAAAGCAAAAGCAATTATTTGGAATGGTCCTTTAGGTAAAATTGAAGAGGGTTTTGAAAAAAGCACTTTAAAATTAGTTGAATTTTTAGCAAAATTAAAAAATAAAAAAATTCTTATTGGAGGAGGTGATACTTTAGCTTTTTTGGAAAAGAAAAAAATTATAAATAAATTTAAAGATGTTTCAACTGGAGGAGGAGCTATGCTTCATTATTTGGCTTATGAAACGCTTCCTTGTTTTGAAAAATGAAAGAAATAAAAGTTTTTACTGATGGTGGAGCAATTAATAATCCTGGAAAAGCAGCTATCGCTTGTGTTATTTATTTTGATGAGAAAATTAAAGAATATAAGATGGAAATTGGAGAGGCAACAAATAATGAAGCTGAATACCAAGCAGTAATTTTTGCTTTAAAGAAAATTAAACAAATTATAGGAAAAGAAAATCTTAAAAATTATAAAGTTATTATTCATTTAGACAGTGAATTAGTTGGAAATCAGCTTTTAGGGAAGTACAAAATTGAAGAAGAAAGATTAAAATTATTATTTGTTGATTTTTGGAATTTAAAAATTGATTTTGGAGAATTAGAAATAAAAATAATTCCGAGAGAAGAAAATAAAAAAGCGGATGAATTAGTTAAATCAGTTTTGTTTAAAAAATTTTTAGTCTAATTTGAATTTATTTTTAGATTATTATTGCTGGGGGGCCTGGATTCGAACCAGGACCAAGGGATCCAAAGTCCCTTGTGCTACCTTTACACCACCCCCCAAGATTAATTTAATTATACCAAATTTTTTAGTTTTTACTTGATTTCAATAAATTCGATAATTGCTATTTCTAAAGGAAGTAAAGGATGAGGTGGTTCTTTTTTTGAAAGTGAATCTGCTTCAAAAAATAATTTTATTAATCTTTTCAATTCTTCTAATTCAACCTTTTCAGAAATTTTTACCATATAATCAATTAACTCTTTTGCTTTTTCATTAGATAAATGTTTAGCATAATCTTTATGAACCTTTAAAAAAATTAATTCTTTAACAGTCTTTATTAAAATTTTTAAAAATTCGCTAATATCAAAACCATTTTTATAAACATTATGAACAAATTTTAAAGATTCTTGAGTTTTTTTCTCAAATAATAAATTTAAAAAATCCAAAGTTTGTTTTAAACTAATCTGTCCCAAAAATTCAGCAACATATTCTTGAGTTAAACTATTGTGGGGATTTAAACTTAAAACAATTTTTTCTAATAAGGTTTCAGCATCTCTTAAAGAACCATCACTTTCTTCAGCAATTAAATATAAAGCTGGTTCTTCATAGTCAATTTTTTCGGCTTCTAAAATTTTTTTTAACTTTGAAACAATTTGAGGAATTGATATTCTTCTAAAATCTAGTCTCTGAAGCCTTGAAAGAACAGTTGAGGGAATTTTATTAGGTTCAGTAGTAGCTAAAATAAAAATAGCATGAGGTGGTGGTTCTTCTAAGGTTTTCAAAAGAGCATTAAAAGCTTCTTCAGTTAACATATGAGCCTCATCAATTATAAAAACTTTATATTTTCCTTGTAAAGGTTTAAAACCTATATGTTCTTGTAAATTTCGGATATCATCAATTCTTCGGTGAGAAGCTGCATCCATTTCAATAATATCTAAAAATTTTCCTTGATTCCACAATTGACAAATTCGACAGTCATTACAAGCTTCACCATCTTTTTGATTTAAACAATTTATTGTTTTAGCAAAAATTCTAGCTACGGTTGTTTTTCCTGTTCCTCTCTCACCTGCAAATAAATAACCATGAAGAATTTCTCCTTTTTTGATCATATTTTTTAATATTTTGACAACAATTTCTTGGCCGATCACTTCACTAAAATTTTTTGGTCGATATTTTTGATAATACATTTTAAAAACCTTCTTCTTTTAATTTTAAAATCATTTGATGATTTTTAAGTTTTTCAAGAGCTTTTAATTCTATTTGTCTTACTCTTTCTCTGGTAATTCCAAATAATTTACCAATTTCTTCTAAAGTATGTTCAATACCGTCTTCTAAGCCATATCTTAAGCTTATTATTTTTCTTTCTTTGGGATTTAAATCTTGAATAACTTTTTTAAGTTGTTCTTTTAAAACGCTTAAAGAAGCTGTTTTTTCTGGCGAGGGAGTAAATGGATCAGCAATTAAGGTTTTGAGTGATGATTCTTTATCTTCGCTAATAGGCATTTCTAAAGAAACAACATCTTGTAAGTATTTTAATAATTTTTGGACTTTCGAGGTTGGTAATCCAATTTCTGAGGCTAATTCTTCAGGAGTTGGTTCTCTGTTTAAGATATTAGATAATCTTTTTTTCGCGGCATTTAATTTATATAAATTTTCAACAATATGAACCGGAAGCCTTATTATTCTTGCTTTATCCGATAAGGCTCTTCTAATTGCTTGATTAATCCAATAAGTAGCCATTGTTGAAAACTTCAATCCTCTTTTCCAATCAAATTTTTGGACTGCTTTCATTAAACCTATATTTCCTTCTTGAATTAAATCAAGTAAAGTTAATCCCTTACTTTTTTTTAAATACTTTTTAGCAATACTTACTACTAACCTAAGATTTGATCTAATTAATCTTTCTCTAGCCTCTTTATCTCCTCTAGCTGATTTTTTGGCTAATTCTTTTTCTTCTTCTCCTGTTAAAAGGGGATATTTTCCTATCTCTATTAAATATTTTTGAGTAGCATCAATAATTTCTTTATTTTCAATTGAAGCAAGATGTTTTTTTATTTCTTCATCATTTACATCCCATCTTAAAGAACTTTGAATTTCAATGCCAGCAGTTTCTAATCTTTCATAAATTTTTTCTAAAATACCAATATCTTCTTCAATATTTGGAAAAAGATCTAAAATTTCATCTTCAGTGATAAACCCTTTTTCTTTCCCCCTTTTTATTAAAAGATTA
>PSMS01000019.1:0-7303 GCA_040290225.1 Patescibacteria group bacterium
GGGATACTATTTTACCCATCATAATCGGACGCTCTAGATTGGCGACTTCAGGAATAACAATACCAGATTTTGTTGTTCTTTCCTGGATAGGTTCAATAAGAAGATAATTATTCTTCGGTTTTATTTTTCTTAGCATTTTTATTTCTTTCTTTTCTTTTTTTCTTTGAAAAATTTTTTGAATCAAATTTTCTTCTAAACTAAAAATACTATGTCCAAATTCTTCTAATTTAACCAAAACTATATCTTTTTTATTTTTGATTCTTGATTCAATTATTTTTTCATAACTTGTTTTTTGATATTTATAAGAATAATCCGCTTCATAAATTCCGACAAATCTACCCAAAATTAATCCTTTTATTCTATGAGCTTTTTTATGATTTAGTAAAGTATCGATCATTCTAGCAATCGCGCTTTTTTCAACAAAAATATCTTCGATAGCCAAAATTAAATCATCTTTTCCATGTAAAATAGGATCAAATCTTGTTCCCAAATTAAAAATTAAACTTTCTAAATTACTAGCTAAAATTATTCCTTCAGCTTCTCCTGGAATTAAGACGCTCCATTTATGACTTGAATCAATTTCTTCAATTTTTCCTTCAAATAAAATCTTTTTTAAATAATTTATTGAGTCTTCAGTTAATTCAGAAAGACCGACAAAATTTGGTCCATGAATATTTAAAATTTTGTAAGATGAAAGAGTATTTAAAATCAAAGAAATATCACTATAACCTATAAACCATTTAGGATTATTTTTTAATTTTTCAATTATCTGTTTATTAAAAACAGGCAAAACATCATTGGCAGAATAACCACCATAAACAGACCAAATAATTTTAATTTCAGGATCTTCGATCATTAATCTTAAATCTTCTTGTTTTTCTTGGGGCAAAGCAACGTATCTATCTTTTTCTTTAGCAAAAACATATTTTCCTAATTTAATCTTCAATCCCCATTTTTCTACAATTCTCATACTCTTTTCAATTTCTTTTTTATCTAATATCCCATCAGAAGGAGCAATTAATCCAATATAATCACCTTCTTTAATTAATGGTGGTTTTGTAAATTTGGCCATCTTTTTAATTTTAATTCTAAATTTTGCTATAATTATAATTATAAAAATGAAATCAGCTTATTCTGTGGTTGAAGAAAATAATTTTAGAACAGTTCTTTTAATGATTTTATTTTTATCTCTTGTTTTTGGTTTAGGTTATCTTTTTAGCTATATTTTGAATGATAAAATAATTTTTTATTTCGCAGTAATATTTGGGGTTTTGATTAATTTGATAGCAATTTTTTTAGGGGATAAGACAATTTTATTTTTAGCAAGAGCAAAGGAAATAAAAAAAGAAGATTATCCAGATGTTTATCGATTGGTTGAAAATTTAGCAATTACTGCTGGTTTACCTAAAACTCCAAAAGTTTATATTATTAATACTCCAGCAATGAATGCTTTTGCTACTGGAAGGTCTCCTAAAAACTCAGTTGTTGCTTTAACAAGAGGTATAATTGAAAATTTAAATAAAGAAGAACTCGAAGGAGTTATTGCCCATGAAATTTCTCATATTAAGAATTTAGATATTAGAGTTATGATGATAGCTACAATTTTAGCTGGGATAATTGCTATTATGGCTGATATATTTTTAAGATTAAGTTTTTATGGAAATAGTGATAGTGATCAAAAAAAATCTAATCTTATCTTTGTAATTATAGGTTTTTTGTTAGCGGTTTTAGCGCCAATTTTTGCTCAACTTATCACTTTAGCAATTTCAAGAAAAAGAGAATTTATGGCTGATGCTTCAGCTGCCCTTTTAACCAGAAATCCAGAAGGTTTAGCTTTAGCCCTAGAAAAAATTGCTAATTCAAATATTACCTTTCAACCATCTCCAGAATTAGCGGGTTTATTTATTGTTAATCCATTTAAAAATAAAAAAGGCTTTATTAATTGGTTAGGAAATTTATTTTCGACTCATCCACCAGTCGAAGAAAGAATTAAAATTTTAAGAAATATGGTTATTTAATTATGATAAAGTTTCCAGATTTACCACAAATAGAAGATAAGATATTATCATTTTGGAAAAATAACAAAATATTTTTGAAATCGCTAAAACAAAACGAGCGAAATAAAAGATTTAATTGGTTTGAAGGACCGCCATATGCAAATGCTATGCCTCATATGGGGAATTTTCTTACAAGGATCTATAAAGATACAATTATGAGATTTTTTACGATGTTAGGTTATTATGTTCCAAGACGTGCTGGTTGGGACACTCATGGTCTTCCAATAGAAGTTAATACTGAAAAAGAATTAGGATTTAAAACAAAAAAAGATATTTATGATTATGGAGTGGCTGAGTTTAATAAAAAATGTAAGGAGCTTGTAATTAAATATAAAGATATTTGGGAAATGATTGATGAAAAAATAGGATTTTGGATTGATCATAAAAATGCTTATTATACTTTTGATCCCTTTTATATTGAATCAACTTGGTGGATTTTAAAAGAAATTTATAACAAAGGATTATTGACACAAGAATTTAGAGTTGCTCCTTATTGTCCGAGATGCGAAACAGTTTTAGCTCAAGCGGAATTAGGGATGCCCGATGCTTATAGAAAAGTTAAAGACCCATCTGTTTATGTTAAATTTAAAATTAATGATTCAAGATTTAAACCTTCCACTACTTATCTTCTTGCTTGGACAACAACTCCCTGGACATTACCAGGTAATTTAGCTTTAGCTGTTAATGAAAATTTTGATTATTTTCTTTACAAAACAGAAAAAGGAAATATAATAACTCATCAAAAATTAAATTATGAAATTTTAAAAGTTTATAAAGGAAAAGATTTGATTGGTTTAAGTTATGAGCCTTTGTTTAAAATAAAAAATTTGGAAAACAATAAAAATAATTATAAAGTCTATTCTGCTGAATTTGTTAAAGAAGAGGAGGGAACAGGAATTGTTCATATAGCTCCAGCTTATGGTGAAGAAGATTTTCAATTAGGACAAAAGAATAAATTAAGTGTTTTAAATTATCTTGATTTACAAGGAAGATTTGGTTCTGATTTGTTTGAAGATAGTGAATTAGATCAAAAAATAGCTGGTTTGTTTTTCAAAGAAGCTGATAAAGTTCTTTTTGAATACTTAGATAAAAAGGGATTGATTTTTGAAGGAAATTTAAATGGTTATGAACATGAATACCCTCATTGTTGGCGTTGTAAAACACCTTTAATTTATTTTGCAACCAAATTTTGGTTAATTAAAGTTTCTCAAATAAAAGAAAAAATTATAGAAAGTAATGAAAAGGTGAACTGGACATCCGAGGCTGTTAAAAAAAGATTTTATGAATGGATTAAAGAAGGTAAGGATTGGAATTTATCAAGAACAAGATTTTGGGGAATTCCTTTACCATTTTGGATTTGTGAAAGATGTGGTAATATTGAAGTTATTGGATCTTTAGATGAATTAGCTAACCATTTTAAAGCAAATAATAATTATATTTTAATGAGACATACAGAATCTTTAAGTAATAAAAAGAATTTTCTATCATCGTATCCTGAAATTAAATTTAATCCATTAACCAGAAAAGGTGTTTTAGATGCAAAAAGAAAAGCGAGAACTCTTAAAAAATTTAAAATAGATCTAATTTTTTCTTCACCACTGACAAGGACAAAGCAAACAGCAGAAATTATTTCTCAAGAAATAAAATCACCAATAATATTTGATTTTAGATTAAGAGAAATTGATTTGGGTGTTTTAAATGGAAGGCCTTATGAAGATTTTGATAAATATTTAGCTGATGAAATAACAGGCAAAAGAGATTTTGAAAAGAAAATAGAAAATGGAGAAAGTTTAGATGATGTTAGAAAAAGGGTTGTAGAATTTATTTTAGAAGTAGAAAAACTTTATAAAGGAAAAAATATTTTAATTATTTCACATGGTGCTCCTTTATGGCTTTTAGAGGGAGAAATGTTGGGAATTGATAAAGAAAGCTTAAGAGAATTTAAAATTAAATCTTATGAACTTGGAGAAATTCGAAAGGTTAAATTTAAAGTTTTGCCAAGAAATGAAGATGGAGAAATTGATCTTCATCGGCCTTATGTTGATAATTTTGTCTGGTTATGTAAAAAATGCAAAGGATTAATGAAAAGAACACCGGAAATAGCTGATATTTGGTTTGATTCTGGTTGTGTACCATTTGCTTCTTATTATTATCCTCGAAGAAACAAAAAAGAAATTGATCAAGAAATAATTTATCCAGCTGATTTTATTATTGAAGGAATTGATCAAACTCGTGGCTGGTTTTATACTTTGCTTGTTGTTAGTACCTTAATTAAAAATAAAGCTCCTTATAAATCCGTTATTTCTAATGGTTTTGTTTTGGATGCTCAAGGAAAAAAGATGTCTAAATCATTAGGCAATGTTGTCGATCCTTATGAAATTGTTTTAAAATACGGATCTGATCTTCCACGATTTTATATGTTCTATCTTAATGACACTTACGAAAATAAAAGATTTAACGAAAAAGAATTAATTGATCTTAAAAGAGAATTTTTCGATTTGCTTTTAAATATTCTTAAATTTTATCTTTTTTATTACAATCCCGAAGTTAGAAATTATAAAAACAAAAAAGAACTGACAACTATGGATTTATGGTTTTCGGCTCGAATTAAAGAAACTTATGAAACTTATTATAACTTAATGCAAAAATTTGAAATTCATAAAGCTTCAAGACTACTATTTGATCTTTTAAGTGATTTTTCTCGTTGGTGGCTTCGAAGATCAAGAGAGAGATTTCAAAATTTCTCTAACAAAAAACAACTTTTAAACGATTTAGTTATTTTTCAAGATTTTCTTTATGAATTTATAAAAATGTTAGCTCCCTTAGCTCCATTTATTAGTGAATTTGTTTTTCAAGAAATAAAAGATGATTTAAGGTTTAGATATCCAGTAAAAGAAAGTATTCATTTAGAAAAATTAGGTAAACCGATAAAATTGACTTTAAAAGAGAAATTGCTTTTAGATGAAATGGAAAAGATTAGAAAAATAGCTTCTGATGTTCATCGAATTAGAAAGGAAAAGAAAATTAAATTAAGACAACCATTGAAAACTTTATATTTATCAAGTAAATACTCACCAGAAGTTCTTGAAATTCTTAAAGAGGAAATTAATGTTTTAGAAATAAAAACTGAAGAACCAAAACAAAAAGAAAATCTTTATTATTCAGAAGAATTTGAAAAATTGTGGCTTGATTTAACTATTGATGAAAAATTAAAAGAATTAGGAATTTATAAAGATTTTATAAGAATTATTCAAGATTTGAGACAAGATGCTGGTTTGACACCAAAAGAAATAGTTGGTTTGAATTTAACTCTGCCAAAATTTTTAGAAAAAATAGTAAATAAATATCTTAAAAATATAACTGAGAAAACAAAAACTAAATTAGTTAAAAAACAAAAAACAATAATTGCCGAAAAAGAAACAGATTACGAAAATTTTGGGAAAATTAAATTGGTTTTATTTAAAATTTAAAACATAATGGAAAATATTAGTTTAGAAGAATTTCAAAAAATTGATTTAAGGGTAGCTAAAATAATTAGAGTTGAAAAAATAGAAAATACTGATAAATTATACAAAATTGAAATTGATTTAGGAACAGAAAAAAGAACAATAGTTTCGGGAATAGCTGATAAATATTCTCCAGAAGAATTAATGGGACAATTAATAATTGTGATTACTAACTTAGAAGAAAAAATTATTAAAGGAATAAAAAGCCAAGGAATGCTTTTAGCTGTTGATGATCCTGAACAAGGACCTGTTTTAATTGTACCCCTAAAACAAGTTCAAGTTGGCAGCAAAGTAAGATGATAGATTTTGAAACAAAATATAATTTAATGAAAGAAGGAGGTAAAATTTTATCTGAAATTTTAAAGATAATAAAAAATAATCTTCAAGAAGGAAAAACAGGAGAAGATTTAAATAAATTAGCTGAAGAATTAATTTATTCTTTTGGAGCTGAACCAGCTTTTAAAAACTATAAAGCTCATTTTGCTAATTTTCCTTATCCTTACTCAATTTGTCTTTCTTTAAATGAAATTATTGTTCATGGCTATCCTACCAAAGATGTTGTTTTAAAAAACGGAGATGTAGTTAAAGTTGATTTGGGGATAAAATACAAAGGCTTTTATCTTGATTCTGCTTTTACAACTTATATAGGTCAGATTGATCAAGAAACTAAAAAATTAATTGAAATTACTAAAAAAGCATTAAAAGAAGCAATAAAATTAGCTAAACCCGGAAATAAATTGGGTGATATAGGATGGAAAATTGAATCAACAATTGAAGATGCTGGTTTTTCAGTAATTATTGATTTTTGTGGTCATGGTATTGGAGAAACGCTCCATCAAGAACCAGAAATTAAAAATATGGGCAATCCCGGAGAAGGGCTGACTATTAATCCAGGGATGTTTTTTACCATAGAGCCAATGGCAAGTTTGGGTTCAAATGAAATAGAAAGAATAGACGATTATGTTTTTAAAACAAAAGATAATTCAATAAGTACTCATTTTGAAACTACAATTGTTGTTTTAGAAAATAGCAATGAAGTTTTAGTAGAAATAGATTAATTTGTCCAGGGGGCAGGATTCGAACCTGCGCAGCCACGAAGGGCGCCTGGTTTACAGCCAGGTGCGTTTGACCACTCCGCCACCCCTGGTTTTCTATTTATTATTTTATCACAACTTCTTTTCTTTTTTTCTTTTTCTAATCTTTCAAGTCTCTGAGCTAATTTTAACAGAAATTCATCATAAGGATCAGGTTTTTCATTTTCTTTAAGAGATTTTTGAAGGGATTCAATGATATTAGAAAGTTCATTTTTGATTTCAGTGATCCTTTTATTTTTTTCTTCCTTAGAAAGTTTTTGTATGCTCGTCAAAATTTTCTCTAACTCCTCAAAATTTTGGGGCCTCGATTCTCTTAAGAAGGAAAAAATTAAATAAGGATTATTTAAAATTAAACCCCGTCCTTTCTTGAATAATTCTTCTTTTGGGGGAAGAGGGGTATATTTCATCATTTCTCTTAAGACCCTTAAATAAAAATAAATCCTATATTTGTTGTAGCCAAATAATTGAGGAAAATTTTCTCCAATTTCTTTTCCAGAAATTCCCTCAAGATGATATAATCTAATCAACCTATCTAAAAATTTTATTCGCCTTTTTATTCTTTCAATATTAAGGCCTGCTAATTGAGGAAATCTCTCAATTAACCTAACTGGATCTTCAAAGCCAGCTTCTTTAAGAGATTTAATTA
>PSMS01000002.1:0-42206 GCA_040290225.1 Patescibacteria group bacterium
AAAGCTGGGCAATCGGGATCGCTAATTTTATTTTTCTTTTAATAACTTATATCGACACTTTAATTTTAGGTTATTTCAGAAATGTTAAAGAAGTTGGCATTTATAATTCAGTTGTTAAAATAAATGAAGTTTTATTTGCTATTCCTTTTGCCTTAGCCTCAGCTGCTTTTCCTGCAATTACAAAAAAATTAAAAAATCAAGAAGGGGTTGAAGATGTTTTAGAATTTGGTTTAAAGTTTGCCCTTTTTATTTCTTTACCAATATTTTGGGGTGTCTTTTTTCTTTCAAAAGACTTTATAAATTTTCTTTACGGAAAAGAATATCTTGATGGTGATTTAGCTTTAAAATTAATAAGCTTTTCAATCCCTTTTAACTTTTTAACCCTAATTTTAATTGATACTTTAATAGCTTTAGACAAAAGAAAAGAGCTTCTAAAATTTGATTTTCTTACTTTATTGATTAATGTAATTTTGAATATAATTTTTATTCCCTATTTTGGATTTTTTGCCGCAAGTTTAATAACATCAATTTCTTCATTTATTTTCTTTATTTTTTCCTTTCTCTTAGTAAAAAAATTTATAAAAATTCATTTGACTCATTTAAAAATCCCTAAATATTTGATTATTAGCTTTTTAATAAATTTAATCTTTGTTTTTATTCCTATAAATTTTATTTTAAAAATAATTCTTATTGCTTTAGTTTATTTTGGATTTATGTATTTAATAAAAGAAGAAATAATGATTAGATTTTTAAAAGTTGGTTAAATTTTCTCTAAAATTTCTTTTAAAACTAATTGGGGATTTTTGTTGGTATCAATAATTGTCCAATTAAATTTTTTAGAATATTTAAGATAATAAAAATGAGACTGTTTTAAAATTTTTTTAGTTTCTAGCTTGTGAGAATCTATTTTTATCCTTTTAAAAATTACTTTTAAAGGAGCGGACAAAACAAAAATTTTATCGGGTTCAAGAAAATCTCTTACCCAAAGATCTATTTCTAAAAGATTTTTAAGTTTAATAAATTTTTTAAATTTTTTTATTTCGTATTGATAAACAATTGTTGAGGGATATGATCTTTCCAAAATAATATTATTTTTATTTTTTAGAAGATTTTTTATTTGTTGATAAATTTCCCTTCTTTGAGCCCAAAGCAAAAAAAGTTCTGTAAATGGGTCTATTTTATAATTATTGATGATTTTTCTTATAAAAGAAAGTGGTCCTTTTAATGGTGGTTCTTTAAAATAATAACCATTTAGTTTTTTAGCTAATTTTTTGGCTATAAGTGTTTTTCCTACCCCGGATGTTCCTTCTAATAATATAAACATTAATCTTCTACAACAATAACGCCCATACTTTTTGCAACCCCTTCTACTATTTTCATAGCTTTTTCAATATCTTTAGTATTTAATTCTGATAATTTTTTTTCAGCAATTTCTTTTACTTTTGATTTTGGTAATTTTCCAACTATTTCTCTTCCAGGCTCATGAGCTCCTTTTTCTATTTTTAATTCCATTTTTATTAAAGTTGAAATTGGTGGTGTTCCAAGTTTCATTTCATAGCTTCTGTCTTCATAAATAGTAATATAAACAGGAACTTCAATTCCTTCAAGATCTTTTGTTAATTGATTAAATTTACTGCAAAATTCACCAACATTTATTCCATGAGGAGCAAGAGTTGGTCCTAAAGGAGGAGCCGGAGTTGCTTTGGCTCCAGGAATAATTAATTTAAGTTTTGTTTTTATCTTTTTCTTTACCATTAAACTTTTTTTATTTGAAGTAAATCGACCTCAACCGGAGTTTCTCGACCCATTACTGGAACCAAAACTTTAGCTTTTTGTTTATCAAAATCTATTTCAATTATTTTTCCTTTTAATCCTTTAAATAAACCCTGGATTATCTCAACAAGATCTCCTATACTAAAATTAGTTTCAATAACTGGTTCTTGTTGTTGCATTCGTGAAAAAATTTCTTTTATTTCCTCATCACTTATTGATATTGGCGTTGTTCCAACTCCAATAAAACCTGTTACTTTTGGAGTATTTCTAACAACATACCAAGATCGATCATCAACAATCATATCAACTAAAACATAGCCTGGATAAATTTTCTTTTCAACTAACTGTCTTTTTCCATCTTTTATTTCCCAAACTTTTTCTTTAGGAACAATTGCCTGAAAAATTTTATCTTCAAGTCCAAAATCTTCAGCTCTTTTCATTATTGATTCAGCAACAATTTCTTCAAATCCAACTACTGTATGAATAGCATACCAACCTCTACCTAAGGGTTGGGCCTGTTTTGGCATTTTTATTTAATTTTAATAATTAAATAAATCAATAAAGAATCGACCACAGCAAAAAAAATTAAAAAGAAAAGAGAAAAAAGAATAACATTTAATGTTAAATCAATAGTTTCTTTTTTAGAAAGCCAATTTATCTTTTTAACCTCAGAAATTGTTTCTTTTAAATATGTTTTTATTTTATCAAAAAAATTCATTTTTTAAGAGAAAAAACAAGAGACTCGCCCGCTTTAATATCAATAAACAATTTTTGTCCTGATTTTATTTTTTGAGCCAAAATTTTTTCAGCTAAAGGATTGAGGATATATTTTTGAATTGCTCTTTGAAGTGGTCGAGCCCCATAAAATTGATCAAAGCCCTTTTCAACTAATAATTCCTTAATATTTTCACTAAATTCCACAAAAATATTCTTTTCTTCTAATTTTTGTTTAACTTTATTGAGTTGAAGATCAACAATTTTTTTAAGAACATCTTTAGAAAGAGGTTTAAAAATAATGATATCGTCAATTCGATTTAGAAATTCTGGTTTAAAGAAATCTTTTAAACTTGACATTATTTTTTCTTTCAAATCATCCATAGCCTTTTCTTCGGTAGCAAAACCTAAAGAACCAATTTTTCTAAAGTAATGAGTTCCTATATTTGAAGTCATAATTATAATTGTATTTTTGAAACTTACTGTAAAACCTTTGTTATCTGTCAATCTTCCATCATCAAGTATTTGAAGTAAAATATTAAAAACTTCAGGATGGGCTTTTTCAACTTCATCAAATAAAATCAAGCTATAAGGTCGATGTTTAACAGCTTCAGTTAATTGACCACCCTCTTCATAACCAACATAACCAGGAGGTGAACCAATAAGTTTTGCAACCGAATGTTGTTCCATATATTCTGACATATCAATTCTAATCATTGCTTTTTCATCATTAAACATAAATTCAGCTAAAGCTTTAGCTAATTCTGTTTTTCCAACTCCTGTAGGACCTAAAAACAAAAATGAAGCAATAGGTTTATTTTCATCTTTTAATCCAGCTCGCGCTCTTCTTAAAGCATTAGCTACAGTAACAATAGCTTCTTCTTGACCAATAACTCTTTGGCTTAATATCTCTTCAGTTTTAAGAAGTTTTTCAGCTTCGCTTTCCATAACTTTTTTAACTGGTATTCCGGTCCAACGAGAAACAACATCAGCTACATCTTCAGCAGTAACATAATCTCTAATAAAAGAAAATTTGAATTTTTTAAAAGAATTTTCTAAATCTTTTAATTCTTTTTGAACTTGAGGAATTTCTCCATATAAAATTTCAGCCACTCGAGTTAAATCTCCTATTCTTTCAGCATTAGTAGCTTCTAAATTTAAAAGATCTAATTTTCTCTTTAATTCTTGGTATTTATCTTTATATTTTTTTTCAGTTTGCCATTTATTAAAAAGTTTTTCCTCTTCTTTCTTAAGTTGTTTTATTTTATTCTCTAATTGCTTTATTTTTGTTTTTTGAATTGATCCTTCTCTGATTAAAGCTTCTCTTTCAATTTCTAATTTTCTTATTTCTTTTCTTACATCTTCTAATTCTTGGGGCATTGATTCAATATGAATCTTTAAGGTAGCACAGGCTTCATCTAAAACATCAATTGCTTTATCGGGCAAAAATCGATTAGTAATATATCTATTAGAAAGTTTAACAGCAGCAACAATTGCTTCATCTAAAATTTTCACTCCATGGTGAAGTTCGTATTTTTCTCTTAAACCTCTTAAAATAGCTATAGCATCTTCTACTGATGGTTCATTAACTAAAACCGGTTGAAATCTTCGAGCAAAAGCTGGATCTTTTTCAATATAAAGTTTATAATCTCTAAAAGTTGTGGCTCCAATTATTTGAAAATCTCCACGAGTCAAAACAGGTTTTAATAAATTAGCCGCATCAATAGCTCCTTCAGCAGCTCCAGCTCCTATTAAATTATGCATCTCATCAACAAAAAGAATAAATTTCCCAGAATTTAATTGAAATTCTCTTATGATTGTTTTTAATCTTTCCTCAAACTCTCCTCTAAATTTTGTTCCTGCAATTAAAGCTCCTAAATCTAAAGATAAAATTATTTTATCTTTTAAAGATTCAGGAACATTTCCACTAACTATTCTTTGAGCTAAACCTTCAACAATAGCTGTTTTCCCTACACCAGCTTCACCAATTAAAACTGGATTATTTTTTGTCCTTCGAGAAAGAATTTGAATAATTCTTCTTATTTCTGCATCCCTTCCAATAATTGGATCTAGTTTATTTTTCTTAGCTAATTCATTTAAATTAACACTATATTTTTCTAGAGCTTTGTATTTGGCCTCAGAACTTTCATCAACAACTTTTTGCCCCTTTCTTAAAGAACTAATAATCGAAATAACTTTGTCAGTTGTTAAACCAAATCTTTCTAAAATTAATCTGGCAACTGTCCTTATTTCCGTAAGTGAGATTAAAAGATGTTCAAGAGAAACATATTCGTCTTGCATTTTTTTTGCTAAATATGAAGCCCTATCTAAAATCTGTGCTAATTCATTACTAACTAAAGGAGTAGTAAATTCTTCGACAGAAAGAGTTATAGGAATTTTTTCCAAATTGTCTTCAACAACATTTAAAACTACTTGAGGATTAATTTTAGTTTCTTTAAAAATATCATTGATTAATTCTTCATTTAAAATTAAAATACTCCATAAAAGATGAAGGGCTTTAATTTCTTGATGATGAAGATCAACAGCTTTTTCCTGAGCTCTAGTCAAAGCTTCTTGGGCTTTTAAGGTAAATTTATTAAATGGAAACATCAATATTTATTATAACATATTTTGGGCGGTGAAGGAATTGAACCTTCGACCTCCTCGCTGTGAACGAGGCGCTCTGCCGCTGAGCTAACCGCCCTTTATTTTTCATAAAAAACTTCAATTTTTAAATTAGCTTTTATACCATAACCAAGATTTATTGGAATTTCAAACTTACCTTCTTGAGTAATTTTTGATTGAAGTTCAATTTGTCCTTTGCTTAAATTTATTCCATTTTCTTTAAGGAATTTCAAAATTTTTTCTCGAGTAAGGGGTGAGACAACTTTTTCTTTTAATTTCTTTAAAGTAAATCTAAAAACAAGATCTTCAATTTTTCTTTTTAACTCCTCAGCCAATTTTTCTCTTTCTTGAATTTTTGTAGTAAGAAGTAAAGGTTTTAATTCAGTTTCTAATCTTTCTTTAGTGGCTAAAGTAACCTTTCCTAAGGAAAGTAAATATCGATAATAACCAGGTTTTATTTCAACAACTTCTCCTCTCTGGCCCAAATTGGGAATATCTTCAAGTAAAAGAACTGGTAATTTTTTTCTTTTTTTTCTTTTAGGCATTTTAAATTACAATTTTTAATTGACTTGACCTCTTAAAACTTCAATAGCTTTTTTAATTACCGGATCATCTAATTCATTTTTTATTTTATCTTTTTCTATTTCTTTAACTTCAATATTCGGCTTAAGACCGTTTCCTTCAATCTTTTGACCACTTGGAATAATCCAATAAGCAACAGTAAGTTTTACCATTTTACCATCAACTCTAAAAACCTGTTGAACACTTCCTTTTCCATATGATTTTTCACCAATAAGTTTAACATTTAAATTATCTCTCAAAGCACCAGCAAAAATTTCTGAAGCTGAAGCTGAACCTTTATTAATTAAAATAACCATTTTTAAATCACTTAAAATTCCCGGTCCATTAGAAAAAATTTTTTCTTCTGATTTATCTCTTTTAATTTCTTTTAAAATCAATTTCCCACGTGGTAAGAAAAGCTCAGCCATTTCAATAGCTGTATTTAAATAACCACCAGGATTATTTCTTAAATCAATAATCCAATATTTAGCTCCTCTATTTTTAAGTTTTAAGTAGGCTGAATAAAATTCAGGATAAGTTTTTAAACTAAAAGAATTTATTTTTATATAACCAATATCTCTTAAAATTAGTTTTGACTTAACTAATGGAATATTAATAATTGTTCGAGTAATTTCAAAGTCTTTTGGTTCTATCCATTCATCTCGAAAAATAGTTAAAGTAACTTTAGTTCCTGGCTTTCCTCTAATTTTACTTACTGCTTCATCAAGAGACATATTTTCAGTATTTTCACCATTTATTTTTAATATTCTATCTCCAGGTTTTATACCCGCTTTTTCAGCTGGTGTTCCTTCAAGTGGAGCAATAACAGTTAAAACACCGTTTTTAATTCCTATTTCCATTCCAACACCACCAAATGAACCAGATAAATCTTCTTCAAAAATTTTTGATTGATTTTCGTCTAAAATTTCTGAATAAGGATCATTTAAAGATCTTAAAAGTCCTCGAGCAGCTTCTAAAACAGCTTTTTCTTTATTTACTTTTTCCGGTTCAACAAAATAATTATTAATAATCTCCCAGGTGCGATCAAAAAATCTTAAATCGTTATTAGTAAAATAAAGACTTGAAGATGTCTGAGCTGAAAGAAAAAAACTTCTAAATTCGTTAAAATTTAAATAAAGGAAAATTAAAAATAAAGGCAGGGCGAAATAAATAAATTTTTTAAAATAATTTTTCATGGTTTATTTAAAATTAATAGGAATTGTTTTGGCTAAAGAAAAAATTAAGGAAAACGACGCTAATGTTTATATTTTAACAAAAAAAGATGGTATTATGAAAATATACGCTAAAGGACTTTTCCAATCAAAAAGTAAAAATTTATCCCTTATGGAGACAGGAAATTGGCTTCAATTGTATTTGTTTTCTGAAAATGAAAAATTACACCTTATTTCTTCCCTTCCCTTAAAGACAAAATATTTATTTTTTGAAAAATACCCCTTAATTTATCTTTCTGTTTTTAAATTAATAAAAAAACTCGAAATTATTGAAACACCAGAATTTTTATGGCAAGTTTTAGAAAAATTAGATTTTTACATCAGACAAAATCCTGAAAATTTTTTCCATTGGTTTATTTATCATTTTTTAACATCTTTGGGGTACGAACCAGAAATAGAAAAATGTTTTAAGTGCAATAAAAAACTTCAAAAAAATATCTTCTTTGATAATAAACTTTTTCTTTATTGTTCTCAGTGTAAAAAAGATGCTTATTTAAAAATTAAAGAAGATGATTTTAAAAAAGCATTAAAAATAAAAGATGAAAAAAGAGTCCCTAAGTCTTTACCAAAGTTTTTAAAAATTATTTTAAAAAACTTCTTAATAAAAACGAAAACTGTGTTAAAATGATTTAAAATGACCCCCTTAGAGGAATTGGAAGAATATCTTGAAGGAAAAAAAGAAAGAAAAGATGAATTTGGTTTACCAATCAAATCAAAAAAGAAAGTTATTTTTGAACCCAAAGAGGAAACGAAAAAATTTTTTATCCCTAAAAAAAGATTTTATTTTAATTTCGATAAGTTTTTAAATGCTCTTTTATATCTTTCAGTTTTCATTTTTGCCTTGAGTCTAATTTTCCTTTCTTTTAATTTACTTTTAAAAAGAGAAAAACCTACAAATATTAAACTTTCAATTTTTGGTCCTTACGAAGTTAATTCTCTTGAAGAATCAATTTATACTCTTTTAATTGAAAATAATTCTAATCTTAATCTTGAAAATGTAAGTTTAAGTATTATTCTTAGTGATGGAGGTTACTTTCTTGAAAATAATGAAAAAGAAAAAACAATTAATATAGGAAAACTAAAAGCAAATACAAGTACAAAAATTAATTTAGGAATTTTGTTTTTAAATGAAGGAAACAAAGAAGAAAAAATAAATGCTGTTTTAAGATACAAAATTGAAAATAAACCTTATTCTTTCGAAGATAAAAAAATTTTTTCTATTTTAGTAAAAAACCCTCCAATTCAAATATCTCCTGATTTACCTTCAAAAATCTATGTTTTTCAACCTTTTCAATCTACTTTCAAAATTATTAATCTTTCAAAAGAAAATTTAGACAATTTAAATGTCAAAATTAATCTTCCCAATTATTTTAATTTAATTTCTTCATTGCCTTCTGGCGAAAATCTAAATTGGAACTTTTCAAATTTTTATTTAGGAGATAAAAAAACAATTACTCTAATTGGTTATTTTCAAGAAGAAACTCTTTCTCCCTATTTTGATGTAGAGGTAAATTTTTCTTGGAAAGGAAAAAGTTTTTCTTTATTCAAAGAATCTTACAAAATCAATCTCTTACCAAGTCCAGTAAAAATTACTGTTACAACTAATCCCTTAACTGAAAGTGTTAATATAGGAAGTAATATTTATTACTCTATCCAAATTGAAAATAAAAGTAAAATCAATTTAAAAGAAAATTTAGTTAAGGTTACTTTTAACGATCTTTTTGATATCTCTTCAGTAAAAGTTGACAATGGTTATTTTTCATCTTTAGAAAATGCTGTTTATTTTACTTCACGTTATGAAGAAAAATTACTTAATTTAAAACCAAATGAAAAAGTTAGTTTAAGATTTAATATTAATCTTATTAAAAGCTATCCGATTTTGGGTGAAAAACAAAAAGATTTTTTGGCTAAAATAAAAATTGAATTTCGAACTCCAAGTATTCCTCCTGAAATTGAAATCCCCAATCTAACAGAATTTAAAATTAATCTAGAAGATGATAAAAAAATTATAGGAAGCTATGAAATTAAAGATTTTCTGGTTTATAAAGACAAAATTTTCGAAAATTATGGACCAATTCCTTTTGTTAATGAAACACCAACAACTTTAAGCTGGTATTTAAAAATAAAAACAATCGGAGAAGAATTTGAAAATTTCAGTTTAACAGGCAAACTTCCGCCTTATGTTAATTTAACTGGTAAAGTTGGAGGTGATGCAATTTTAGATAACCTAAAATTTGATCCAACAACAGGAGAGTTTTCTTATTCAATTAATAATTTAACAGCAAATATGGGTTATACAGAACCAGAATTGACTTTAGTTTTTCAAATTGTTGTTAATCCTCCAGCCCAGATTTCTACTTATAATCTTGAGATCTTACCTTTAATTAAATATCAAATAACTTCTAAATTTACAAAAATGAATTTTGCTGGCTATGTTGGCGGTCAATCTTCATCTGAAATTATTTCTGAATTAAAATAAAATTATATGAAAGATTTAGAAACAATCATTAATCTTTCAAAAAACAGAGGGTTTGTTTTTCCTTCCCAAGAAATTTATGGTGGTTTAAGAGGAGTTTATGATTATGGTCCTTTGGGCGTACTTTTGAAAAATAAAATTAAAAGATTGTGGTTAAAAGATGTTGTTTTTAAAAGAGATAATATATTTTTGATAGAATCGAGTATTCTTGGTTTAAGAAAAACCTACGAAGCTTCTGGTCATATCGAACGTTTTTATGATCTCTTAGTAGAATGTAAAAGTTGTCATCAAAGATTTCGGTTTGATCATCTCTTAGAAGGAGAATATGGTGAAATTGAATATCAAAATGGTAAAGCTCTTTGTCCTCTCTGCAAAGGAGAATTAACTGAAAGCCGTACTTTTAATTTAATGTTTAAAACTTATATTGGTCCGGTTGAAGAATTGGCTAATGAAGCTTATTTAAGACCTGAAACAGCCCAAGGGATGTTTTATAATTTCAAAAATGTTTTAAATTCAATGAGAACAAAATTGCCCTTTGGTATTGCTCAAATTGGTAAAGCTTTTCGAAATGAAATTACTCCTAAAAACTTTTTATTTAGAATTAGGGAATTTGAGCAAATGGAATTAGAATTTTTTGTTTATCCAGAAGAAGCTAATAAATGGTTTGAATATTGGGTTGAAGAAAGATTTAATTGGTATTTAAAATTGGGTTTTAAAAAAGAAAATTTAAAAAAATATGTTTATCCTAAAGAAGAATTAGCTCATTATTCAGTCAACACTATTGATATTCTTTATAACTATCCTTTTGGTTTTGAAGAATTAGAAGGAATTGCTAATCGAACTAATTATGATTTAAAACAACACATGGAGTTTTCCAAAGAAGATTTAACTTATTTTGATGAAAAGAGTAAAGAAAAAATTATTCCTTATGTTATTGAACCATCAGTAGGTGTTGATAGATTATTTTTAGCAATTTTATGTGAATTTTATGATGAAGATGAAATTGAAGGAGAAAAAAGAAGAATTTTTAGATTTCCACCATTTTTAGCACCAATTGATTTAGCTGTTTTTCCTTTATTAACCAATCGTGATAATTTGATTCAAAAAGCAAAAGAGGTTTATCAATTTTTAAAAAATGAAACTGATTTTATGATTATTTATGATGAAACTGGTTCAATTGGTCGAAGATACCGAAGACAAGATGAAATAGGTACTCCTTTTTGTTTGACTATTGATTTTCAAACCCTCCAAGACAACACTTTAACAGTTAGAGATAGAGATACAACAAAACAAGAAAGAATAAAAATTGAGGAAATAAAAGAATATTTAAAAGAAAAATTTAAATTTTAAATTTGTGGGCGGGAGAGGACTCGAACCTCTAACCTTCGGCACGTCAAGCCGACGCTCTAACCAGTTGAGCTACCCGCCCCTTTATTAAAATATTCTTTTATTTTATTTACTAAATCATCTAAAGAAACTTTTGCTTTTACTAAATATTCAATAGCTCCAAGTTTTAAACCTTTTTCTATATCTTCTGGTTGACCCAACTGAGAAACTATTACAATCGGAACAGTTTTTAAATTTGGATCCTTGATTATTTCTTCTAATAAAGTAAAACCAGTTTTTTTAGGTAAGATTATATCTAAAATTATTAAATCTGGTAATTCTGTTAATATTTTTTGAAATCCTTCTTCACCATTTAGAGCACTTATTACTTCAAATCCTTCATTTTTTAATCTTTTCTCTAAAGCTAATCTTAAAAAATTATCGTCTTCAATTATTAAAATTTTTTTCGGCATTAAGTTAATTATAACAAAATAGAATTTTAATTCTCTAGGCATTTTTGGAAATAACCAAGCAGAAGTTCAGCTAAATTAAAGATATAAAGATTTTAAACAGATTTGGTCCATCGCCAGCTTCCGCTAGCGATACCTTGTTACGACTTAGCCCTGATCATTGCCCCTACCCTAATCCCGCTTTAGCGAGACTTCAGGTAGAGACAACTCTCCTGACCTGACGGGCAGTGAGTGCAAAGCCCGAGAACGTATTCACCGCGGCATAGCTGATCCGCGATTACTAGCGATTCCGACTTCACGAAGGCGGGTTTCAGCCTTCGATCCGAACTGGGCTGGGCTTTTAGGGATTAGCTCAGCCTCACGGCTTTGCAACCCTTTGTACCCAGCATTGTACCATGTTTGCCGCCCTGGGCATAAGGGCCATGCAGACCTGACGTCATCCCCACCTTCCTCCAGGTTAGACCTGGCAGTCTCCCGTGACACATGTAACACGGGATAGGGGTTGCGCTCGTTGCGCCACTTAAGGTTACGGCTCACGCCACGAGCTGACGACGGCCATGCAGCACCTGTGTACGCCCTCCTGGTAAAACCAGGATTCTCCTTCCTTTCGGAAGGAGCATTAAGACGTACATGTCAAGCCCAGGTAAGATTTTTCGGTCACTCTCGAATTAAGCAACATGGTCCACCGCTTGGTCGGGCTTCCGCCTATTCCTTTGAGTTTCAGCCTTGCGGACGTACTCCCCAGGCGGGGTGCTTAACGCGTTAGCTTCGCCTCAGAGAGGGTCGAGGCTCCCCAAAGCTAGCACCCATCGTTTACAGCCAGGACTACCCGGGTATCTAATCCGGTTCGCGCCCCTGGCTTTCACCCAATCAGCGTCAGTTCTGCCCTAGCCGGCTGCCTTCGCCTTCGGCGTTCCGGTCGATATCATCGGATTTCACCCCTACACCGACCGTTCCGCCGGCCCCTGGCAGACTCTAGAGACACAGTATTATCCCTCTTCACTCGAGTTGGGCTCGAGTGCTTTTAGGGATAACTTGTACCTCCGCCTGTGGGTCCTTTACGCCCAGTAAATCCGGGTAACGCTTGGGACCTTCGTCTTACCGCGACTGCTGGCACGAAGTTGGTCGTCCCTTATTCCTGGGGTACTGTCAACCTTGGAAAAACCAAGGCTTCCTCCCCCAGAAAAGCCGTTTACACCCCGAAGGGCTTCTTCCGGCACGCGGCATTGCTGGGTCAGGCTCTCGCCCATTGCCCAATATTCTCGGCTGCTGCCTCCCGTAGGAGTAGGGCCCGTGTCTCAGTGCCCTTGGCGGGGAACACCCTCTCAGGTCCCCTACCCGTCTTAGCCTTGGTGGGCCATTACCCCACCAACTAGCTGATGGGCCGCACCCCTCTCCTGCACCGGAAGCCAAAAGGCTTCCTTTACTCTGGTTTACTTATGTAAACCAGAGACTATCGGGTATTAGCTCCGGTTTCCCAGAGTTATCCCCGTGTGCAGGGTGAGTTAGGTACGTGTTACTGCCCCGTTCGCCACTCCCTCGTTCAAAAAACGAGGGCGTTCGACTTGCATGCCTTATCCATGCCGCCAGCGTTCACCCTGAGCCAGGATCAAACTCTCTTTAAAAACTTCTGCTTAGTTATTTCCAAAAAGCCTAGAGAATTAAAATTCTAATTTTGATTTTAAGAGAACTTTAAAAACATCAAATTCAACAAAATTCACCTAATATTTTAACCTAAAATAAATTTTTTTGTCAATATTATCTTATCGCTGAATTGGAGAAGTTGGTGTTGAAGTTGGAGAGGAAGTTGGGGTTGGTCTTGGGGTTGGAGATGGAAGAACTTGAGATTTCATTTTAATAATATCAACGATTGGAGAGTTATCTTCTAAATAAGTCCAAAAAAGAATTTTAGACTGATTTAAAAGGATATAATTTTTTGGCTTCCAAACAGCATCACTAAATCTTTGTAATGAAATATTCCCATCATTACCAACATTAACAAAAACAGGTGATTTCAATTTGTTCCTTGGGAAAAAAGAAATTTCTCCAAAATAAATATTACCATTCTCTAAAACGACCATAGCATATTTTGGTTTTAAAACATTACTAAAAATAAAAACCAAACTTAAACCTCCCAAAAAACCTATTAACGACCATAAAAAGAAAGTAAAAAATCTGTTTTGAAGAAATTTTCTTAAAACATTCATTTTTGAATATCTTTTTTAATTTCGAGACCTAATTCATTTAATTGTTCTTTTGAAATTTCACTTGGAGAATTCATTATTAAATCTCTTCCCTCACCAGTTTTAGGAAAAGCAATCACTTCTCTTATATTAGGTTCATCTTCTAAAATCATCATTGTTCTATCAATACCAGGAGCAATTCCGCCATGAGGAGGAACACCATAAGAAAAAGCTTCAATTAAATGTCCAAATTTTTCAATTATCTCCTCCTTTTTATTTCCCATAACTTCAAAAACTTTAATTAAAACATCTGAATCGGTTGTTCTTATACTTCCACCACCAATTTCATAACCATTACAAACAAAATCATATTGTTCGCTCAGTAAAATTTCGGGAGATGTTTCTAAAGCTTTTAGAAGTTCTTCTTTATCTTTTCTTCCATCGGGTAATTTAGGTTGAGTAAATGGATGATGAACTGCATCCCATCTTTTTTCTGTCTCTTTCCATTCAAACATTGGAAAATCAATAATAAAAACAAAAGCAAGCTCATTAGGATTATTTGGATCTTTTCTTAAATCTGGTTTGTCGCTTCCGTAAATTCTAATTGCTTCTTCATAAGAAAGTCTTGGGAATGGTTTGTAAGTAATTTTTTTATGAGGATAAAGGGTTTCAACCATTTCAGTAAACATTTCTTCAACAAGATTTAAGATGTCATCACGAGTAATAAAACTCATTTCTATATCTAATTGAGTAAATTCTGGTTGACGATCTCCTCTCGGATCTTCATCACGAAGACATCGAGCTATTTGAAAATACCTTTCAAAACCAGCAACCATAAGTAGTTGTTTGTATTGTTGTGGTGATTGAGGTAAGGCATAAAATTTCCCTTTATAAATTCTACTTGGGACAACAAAATCTCTAGCTCCTTCTGGAGTTGATTTGGTAAGAAGAGGGGTTTCAATTTCAATAAAACCTCTCAAAGAAAGATAATTTCTAAAAAATGAAATAACTTTTTGACGATGAATTAAATTTTTTTGAAGTCTTCTTCTTCTCAAATCCAAATATCGATATTTTAATCTCAGGGCTTCATCAATCTCATAACCAGAAGTAGAAATATCAAAAGGTAGGGTTTTAGCCCTAGAAAGAATTTCCAATTCTTTTAATTCAACTTCAACCTCTCCTGTTTCTAAATCAGTATTAATTGAATGAAATGGTCTTTCTTTAACTATGCCCTTAATTTTTACAACATATTCAGGCTTAATTTCTTTAGCCAAAGAAAAATATTCATTTTCTTGATTAATAACAATTTGAACAATACCTGATCTATCTCTTAAATCTAAAAAAACAACCTTACCATGGTCACGAATGTTGTCAACAAATCCGAAAAGTTCAACCTCTTCATTAATTAGGTTTTTACATTCAATATTCCAAATTTTTTTCATTGAAGAAATTATAAAACTTATATAAGCAAAAATCAAGAAAAAAATAAAAATGATAAAATTAAATTGATGGATTATTTATTAAAAACAAGCGAAATCATTTTGAAAGGTAAAAATAGAAAATTTTTTGAGAAAATCTTAAAAGAAAATATTAAATTTAAACTTGGAAACAATTTAGAATTTATAAAAAATTTAGGAGGAACATTTTGGGTTAAAACAAAAATTGAAGCTTTAAATGAACTAAAAAAAATTTTCGGACTTAGCAAAATATTAGAAGTTAAAATTTTTGAAAATTTAGAAGATGTTTTCAAAAATTTAGATTTAAAAGATTATCAAGATTATTCTTTAGAAGTTAAAAGAAGCACTAAAGATTATCCTTTAAATTCTCTTCAAATAAAAGAAAGATTAAAAGATTTTATTAAAAATAAGTTTAATTTAGAAGAAAATAAAAATTCAAAAAATAAAATTTATCTTGAATATCGAAACAAAAAATTTTTTCTATCTTTAAAAGAAGAAAATGCTTTTGGAGGTCTTCCTTTAAAAAGTAGTGGTAAAGGGCTTGTTCTTTTATCAGCTGGGTTTGATTCGCCAGTGGCTAGTTTTCTTTCAATGAAAAGAGGGTTGAAAGTTTATTTTGTCCATTTTCATAGCTATCCCCAAACAAGCATTAATTCAATTGAAAAAGTAAAAGAAATTGTCAAATTATTAAATGAATACAATCTTGGTTCGGAGCTTTATTTAATTAATATTTTGGAAATTCAAAAATTTTATTATTTTAATGTTCCTAAAGAATATTTAGTAATTTTTTACCGAAGAACAATGTACAGATTGGCTGAAAAATTAAAAAATGAATTAAATTTGGATTGTTTAATAACAGGAGAAAATTTAGGACAAGTAGCTTCTCAAACAATTCAAAACTTATTTGTTATTGAAAAAGCTATAAATTCTTTAGTTTTAAGACCCCTTATTGGTTTCAACAAACAAGAAATAATAGATTTAGCTAAAATAATCAAAACAGAAGAAATTTCAAAAAAGCCTTATGAAGATTGTTGCAATTTGTTTCTTCCTAAAAAAGTTAAAACAAAAGCAAATTTAGAGATTGTTGAAAAAATTGAAAAAAATATAGCAAAAGAACTTTTTAAATTAGAAGAAAAAGCTTATCAAGAAAAAGAAAAATATATTTTTTAATTTATAATAAATTGTAATGGATTTTAGAAATTTATCCGCCTCTCAATTTAAAAATCTTATTTTAAAAAATAATCCAAAAGAAGTTTACGAAAGTTATTTAAGTTGGCTCAAAAAAGAAGACGAAAACGTAAAAGGTTTTATAACTTTTACAGAAGAATTGGTCTTTCAAACTTTAGAAGATTTAAAAAATAAAAGTAAAGATCTGCCTTTATATGGAGTACCGATAGCTATTAAAGATAATATTTTAGTTAAAGGTTTCAAATGCACAGCTGGATCAAAAATTTTAGAAAATTACATTGCTCCTTATGATGCTACTGTTATTAAAAAATTAAAAGAAGCTGGAGCGGTTATTGTTGGTAAAACAAATCTCGATGAGTTTGCTATGGGATCTTCAACAGAAAACTCAGCTTTCTTTCCAACTTATAATCCATTTGACAAAGAAAGGGTTCCTGGTGGTTCTTCAGGAGGATCAGCTGCTCTGGTCGGCGCTGGTTTAGTGCCAATTTCTTTAGGTTCAGATACAGGAGGGTCTATCAGACAACCTGCGGGTTTTTGCGGAATTTTCGGATTAAAACCAACTTATTCATCTGTTTCCAGATATGGCTTAATAGCTATGGCTTCTTCTTTAGATGTTATTGGTCCTTTTGCTCGAGATTTGGAAGATTTAAAAACAGTATTTAGAATTATAAGAGGTAAAGATAAAATGGATAGTACAACTCAAGTTTATCAAGAAAAAATCAAAGAAGTTAAAAAAATAGGAGTGATTGAAGAGGTTTTTGGTTTAGGTTTAGATGAACCTACTCGAGCCTCTTTTGAAAAATTCTTAGATAATTTAAAAAACTATCAAATTAAAAAAATTTCTTTACCATCATTACCTTATGCTCTTTCAGTCTATTATCTTATAATGACAGCTGAAGTAAGTTCTAATTTAGCTCGTTATGACGGTATTCGTTATGGTTATAGCTTTCCCACTAACGATTTATTAGAAAAATATTTTCAGTCAAGAGAAATTGGTTTTGGCAAAGAAGTAAAAAGAAGAATTTTATTAGGAACTTTTGTTTTATCTCAGGGCTATTATGAAGCTTATTATAAAAAAGCCTTAAGGGTAAGAAGATTCATTTATAATGATTTTCAAAGAGCTTTTAAAGAAGTTGATTTGATTTTAATGCCGACATCACCAACAATACCCTTCAGACTTGGAGAAAAAACAACTGATCCTCTTTCAATGTATTTGTCAGATATTTTTACTGTTCCTATTAATTTAGCTTATTTACCAGGACTTTCTTTCAATATTGATTTTGTTGAGATTGATAACAAAAAATTACCAATAGGTGCTCAGATTGTTAGTAATTTATTCGAAGAAGAGACAATTTTTAAGTTTTTAGAAGAAATTGGTTATACAAAATGCCAGTAATTGATTTGACTATTGGAAAGATTCTAAATTTAATTGAAGAAATTATAGTTCAAACAATAGGAATTAATTTTGAATTATTTAAGTCTCTTATTTTTTTATTTTCGATTTTTTATTCTTTAAATTTAATTTTATTTTGGATTTATTTAGAAATGAAAAATAAAGACGAAATAGGGTTTTGGGATTTTCTTTTGAAATCTTACAAAAGATTTAAAGATTTGAAAAAAGCTTCTTTTAGTTATCAAAATGTAAAAGAAACTTATTTAAATAATAAGCAAGAAGGATTGTTTAGTCTGAGAGATTTTTTTAAATTAGCTTTAGAATCATATGGTTATTCAGGAAATTTAGAAGAAATTTTAAATCAATTAAATGAAAAAATTTTGCCAAATTTAGAAGATGTTAAAAAAGCAATTAAAGCAATAAATCTTATAGAAAAAAATAAAAATAATAATTTAAGCGATGAAGAAATAGAACTTCTTTACTCAACTATCGAAACAGCTCTTTATCATTTAAATGTTATTGAGAAAGAAGATTTTCTGGTAAAGATCCCAAAACTACAGTAAGAGTAATTATTTTTCCTTCTCGCCAAATCTTTAAATTAACCCTTTCACCAACTTTCTTTTTTCTTATTATCTGAGATAAACTATTTCTTTCATCAATTTTTTGTCCATCAACTTCTAATATAATATCTCCTTCTTTAATCCCTGCCCTTTGAGCTGGTGAGTTATCAATAACAGCTTTATCATTTTTTAATTCAGTGTAAACATAAGCTCCGTAATCATATGGCAAATTAAATTTTTCTTTAAGCTTTTCATTTAAAATAACATATTTAATTCCTAAAAATGGAATTTCTACCTTTCCCTTAGCTCTAATATCTTCTAACATTCTTTTAGCTCGATTAATTGGAATAGCAAAACCTATATTTTGAGCTCCAGAAACAATAGCGGTATTTACTCCAATAACCTCTCCATAAATATTAATTAATGGTCCGCCTGAATTACCATAATTAATAGCTGCATCAGCCTGGATCATATCTTCCAATCTTTCAATATTTCCCGAAGAATCTGAAGCGACAATATTTCTTTTTAAACCAGAAATAACACCAAAACTAACGGTATTTTGAAATTCACCTAAAGCATTACCAATAGCAATAACAAATTGTCCTATTTTTAAATTATCTGAATTTCCCAATTTTAAAGTTGGTAAATTATAGGCATCTATTTTAAGAATTGCTAAATCATCAACTGGATGTTTAGCGACAATCTTTGCTTTAAATTTTCTTCCATCATTTAAATAAACAATATATTCAGCTTTTTCGTCACTAACAACATGTTTGTTGGTAATAATATAGCCATCAGAAGAAACAATAAAACCTGTACCACCACCAACTTCTTCTTTTTGATAACCTTTTTTTTGGTATTGGGGAATTTGAAATTCAAATTTAAAAAATGGTCTAATTTCTGGAGGGATATCAAATTCTTCAAAAGGATTAGTATAATATCTTTCAATAATTGGTACGTATTTACTAATAACTATACTAACAACAGCAGGCGAAACTTTATCAACAATTTTAGTAATTTCTCCTTCTAAATAAGGTAAAAAAATTAATTCTTTTTTAGAAACTTCTAAATATTTATTGAGAAATTGTTGATCCTGATTATTTTGAAAACTTTGAATTGTTTGATTTCGACTAAAAAATTTTAAAATATTATCTAAAAATTCATTGGTCTGAGAAAAAATAAAAGGCTGAGCAACAATAAATTTAAAACTCAAAAATATTAACAAAAATATTAGAATTGAGATCAAAAATATCTTTTTCATTTTCGGTTCATATTATATCAAAAATTTTTTGAGCATTTCAATTACATAATCAATATCTTCTTTGGAAGTTTCTAAACCAAATGAAAATCTTAAACTTCTTTTTGCTCTTTCAGGATCATTAAAAATTTCTTTAACCATATAACTTGGTTCAGCTGATCGCGATTTACAAGCAGTTCCTGGAGAAATATAAATTTTATTAAGATCTAAATATAAAAAAATATCTTGGGCTAATTTTGTTGGAAAATAAATATTCAAAATTTTAGGGCTCGATTCTTCTAAGTTTGTATTAATTTCAATTGGTAAATTATTTTTTTTAATTTTTTCAATAAAATAGTCTCTAATTGCCTTTAAATGGTTTACATTTTTTTCTTTTTCTTCAAAAGCTAATTCCATTGCTTTAGCAAAGCCAACAATCAAAGGTACAGCTTCAGTTCCTCCTCTTAAGTCATATTCATGACCACTTCCAGAAATCAATCTCATTAAAGGTGTATTCGCTTTTACATATAAACAAGCTATTCCCTTAGGACCATAAATTTTATGAGAAGAAAGAGTCATTAAATCGCATTTTAAATTATTAACATTTAAATCTTCAGTCAAACCAGCTTGAGCAGCATCAATATGAAAGTAAATTTTTCTTTTAAACTTTTCTAAAAACTCTCCTATTTCCTTAATTTTTTGACGATTACCCAGTTCACTATTAATATAATGCAAAGTAATTAAAAGTGTGTTTTCTTTTATTGATTCTTTTATTTTTTCTAAACTTATTAAACCATTCATTTCGGGCTTGAGATAAGTTGTTTCAATTATCTCTAGGCCTTCTAAATCAGCTAAGGTATCGAGAACCGAAGGATGTTCAATAGTTGAAGAAATTACATGAATTTTTTTATAGCCCTTTAAAAAATAAAAATAAAAAATTAAACCCTTAATAGCTAAATTATTAGCTTCAGTTGAAGAAGCAGTAAAAATAATTTCTTTTAATTCATTGGCTTTTAAAATTTCTTTTATTTTATTTCTTGATTCATCAATTGCTTTTAAAGCTTTTTGTCCAAAAGAATGTAGGCTGACAGGATTAGCAAAAATTTCTCGAAAATAAGGATTCATAGCTTCAAAAACCTCCTTTCTTAAAGGAGTTGTTGCGGCGTAATCTAGATAAACTTCTTTCATAATTTATATTATAAAATCATTTAGAAGAGAACGGAAAGAAGTTAGAAAATAAATTTTTAAAGAAACCCCAAAAATCTTCCCAAAATCCTTTATCTTGATAATTTTTGAGAAAATAATTTAAATTGCCAAAAGAATTATAAAAATCTCCGGATTCAATCTCAATTAATCCTTTTATTGTTTTTCCTTTTCTTGTTAAAATCCTTATTGATTTTTTTATTATATTTTCTATTTCAGGTAAATTAGTTAAACCACCAATCAAATAAACACCATTAATTAAAGAATAATTTTCTTTTAATTTATTAAAATAATCATTGATCTCTCTTTTTTTAAAGTAAAAAAGTATTCTTTTTTCAACAAATTTTAAAAAATTTGAATAGGAAATTTTTTGTTTGCCAATTTTTAAGCTTGATTTTTTGTTTTTGGAATCCTCTAAAAATTCATTAACAATTTTTAGCCAATCAATTTCGCTAATTCCGTATTCAAGAGTAATATCTTTAATTAAATCTTCATAGCCAAACTGAAAAGAATTGAAATTAACCAATTTTCTTTCATTAAAAACAGAAATAACAGTTGTTTTATAACCAATATCCATTAAAACACAACCAGATTCTTTGTCTTTATTTTCTAAAACAACATAAGAAGCACCGATAGGATTTGGTAAAAAAAGATCAATTTTTATTTTATTTTCTTTAAAAAAATTTTGAAGTTTTAAAAAAAAAGATTTAAAAACCTGAATTAGACCTAATTCTATTTCTAAATACCTGGCCTCAAAACCTAAAGGATTTCTTGTAGATGTCTGTGAGTTATCTAAAAAATAATTGATAGTTTCTTCATAAATTGTTTCGTAGTTTTGAGAAATTAGAGAAGTTCTAGCTATTTGTTTACATCTTTTAATATCTTCTTCGCTAACTACCCTATTTTCAACAATTGTTTTTGCTTTTATTTTTTGAAAATTAAAGGTTGAAGAAGAAAATGATAAAACTATTTTATAATTTTTTATTCCTAACTGAAAAATTAAATCTTTAAGAAAACCTATTACTTCCTTGTTAAATTCTTCATCATCAATTATTTCTCCGTTACGAAAAGAATTTATTTCTTTTTTAATAGTAGTTAAAAGATTAAGTTCTCCAGTTTCATTAATTTCAGCCACACATAGTTTTAAATTTTTACTTCCTAAATCCAAACCCAAAAATTTTTCTGACATTTATTCTTCCTTACCAGGATATTTAATATAATGAACATACCTTTTGGCTAAGTCATAAGCCTTTGAAAATGGATAACCTTCTTCCATTTTCTTTTTTATAAAATATTGAAGTTTTAAGCGATACATTCTTTTTTCATACTTATCTCTTTCATTTTCTTTCTTTTGTCGATACATTTTTGATTTAACTTCAAGAGGTAAGCCACTTTTATTAAATCTTGTCAAAAACCTTCTTAAAAATTGTAATAATGATTCACCCGATTTTCTTCTTGCTTTAACTCTCATTTTGGATTTAATTTAAATTAAGCGACTCTTTAGCTTTTATTATTTTATTATAAATTTCTTCTAAGTTTTCCTTAGGAGGATTTTTGACAATTGAATGCATTGAACCACCACCATCATTAGCAAACCTTGGCATAAAATGAAAATGCAAATGTTTAATTGCTTGTCCAGCTAAAGAACCATTATTAACACCAAAATTAAAGTTTTCTGTTCCGAGGGCTGATTTCAAAATTAATATTAGTTTATGAGTCACTTCTAAAAATTCTTTTCCATAATCAGTTGGCATTTCTTCTAAAGTTTCAAAATGTTTTTTAGATATTAACAAACAATGACCAGGACTGTGAGGATGAATATCTAAAAAAACTAAAAAATTTTCACTTTCAAAAATAATAAAACTTTGAATTTCCTTTTGGGCTATTTTACAGAAAATACAATCAGACATTTTCACTTAATCTTTTTTTAATTTCGTCCAACAATTTTTTAAGAGAAATTATTTCTTGAGTTCCTTGCTCAAAATCCTTTAAAATTACTGAATCTTTACTTAATTCATCAAGAGCAACAATTATTACATATTTTACACCTATTTTATTAGCATATTCAAGTTGTTGACTAAAAATATTTTTAAAAAAATTAAAAGCTACAGGAATATTTTCTTTAATTAAACTCTCATAAATACTAAAAGCCCTCATTTTTATTTCCTCTCCAACATAAGCTACAAAAACTTTTGGTTTTTCCTTATAAAATAAATTAATTCCTCTTTCTTCTAAAACCAATTTAATTCTTTCTAAACCTAAAGCTGATCCAACAGAAGGAATTGAATTATCTAACCAAATTTTTCCCAAATCATATCTTCCTCCACCTCCTAAAGCAATATTTTCTCCTTCAAGAAAGTATTCCCAAACAGTTCGATAATAATAATCAAAACCTCTGACAAGAGTTTTATCTAATTCATAATTAATTTCAGTATTATCAAGGTAACTTAAAAGAGATTGAAAATGTAAAGAACAAGCTTTACACAGACTATCCAAAATATTAGGAGCATTTTTCTTATATGGTTGACAAATCATGTTTTTACAATCAAGTAATCTTAAGGGATTAGTTTTTAATCTTCTTTGACAGTCATAACAAACTTTATTTTTATATTTTCGATAATAACTTATTAGTTTATTTTTATATTTAGGTCGACATTTTTCACAACCTAAACTATTTATCTTAATAATAATATTTTGTAAGCCGAGTTCATTTTTAAAAAATTGATAATTGGTATAAATAATATAAAAATCAGAAAAGGGATTTTCGGTATTAATTATTTCTAAACCCCAATGGGTAAATTCTCTTAATCTTCCTTTTTGGGGATTTTCTTTACGATACATTTTTCCTAAATAAAAAACCATAATTGGCTGAGGTAAGGAATATAAACCATTTTCAATATAAAGTCTTAAAGCTCCAGCAGTTCCTTCTGGTCTTAAAACAAATTTTTCTTCTCTTCCGATTGATTTAAGATAAAACATTTCCTTTTCAACAACATCGGTTGTTTGCCCAAGACTTGTTACAAAAACTTTTTCATTCTCAACTAAGGGGGTTTCAATATAATTAAAACCATAATTTACTGAAAATTTAAAAACCTTATCATAAAGTTTTAATAAAAAATTAGCCTCATCACCATACCAATCTCTCATTCCTTTAAATTTAGTAAAACCAAGCTTCATTTTAAAAAATCTTATTGACTAATTCTTTAAAAGATAAATGGAACAAGACTCGACCCACAATCCTTTCTTTTTTTAATGGTCCCCATTGTCTTGAATCTGAACTTAATTCTCTATTATCTCCTAAAACAAAGTATTCATCTTTTCCTAAAGTAATTTCTTTTTTTCCAGTTGTATAATGGCCTTTTAAATAATCTTCTTTTAATTCAAAACCATTAGGATTTTCTTTATTAAAAATAAAAACTTTCGAATTTTCTATAACAACTTTTTCTTCAGGAAGACCAATAACTCTCTTTATATAGTAAACATTATTATCAAAAGGTGGTTTAAAAATAATAACCTCTCCTCTTTGAGGTTCCCGAAGTCGATAAGTTATTTTATCAACAATTAAGTAATCAAAAGAATGATAATTTGGTTCCATACTACTTCCCTTAACAAAAAAAGGTTCAAAAAGATAAAATCTTATAGGCAAAACAACAAAAATGAAAATGAAAAGAATTTCTAAAAAATCATAAAATAATTTAGATTTTTTTAACTTTAAAAAAATTTTTTTCAGTTTTTCGAAAATATTTATCATTATTATTTAAAAAATAATGAAGTTAAAATTATTATAACATGAAAAAAGACGGAATTAAAATTGTTTTCGGTTTAGGTAACGAAGGAAAAGAATTTCAAAAAACACCTCATAATATTGGAAAAGATATTATTGATTTTTATCTTAAAGAAAAAAAAGAAACCAAAACTTGCTATTATGACTTTTACAATAATTTAATTTTAGCCTCGAATAAAAGTTTTATGAATGAATCAGGAAGTGCTGTTAAAGAAATTTTAGAAAAATTCAAATTAAAACCAGAAAACCTATTAGTTGTTCATGACGAAGCTGATATTATTTTCCCTTATTTTAAATTTTCTTTTAAAAGCGGAAGTGCTGGTCATAAAGGAGTAGAATCAGTTATTAAAAAATTAAAAAGTAAAAATTTTTGGAGATTAAGGATTGGGATTCAAAAAGAAAAAAGAATTAAGGCAGAAAAAATCATTTTAGAAAAATGGGGTAAAAAGGAAGAAGAAATAATAGAAAAAATTAAAAAGAAATTTAAAATAATTTTAGATAAACTTGAAAATTATTTACCTAATGAATTAAATCTACCAAAAGATTTTTTCTTCAATGAAAAGAATTATTGAAGAAAAATTAAAAGATAATCTAAAAATAAAAGAAATTTTTGAAAGAATATTTGAAATTTATGAATATGATTTAAAATTAAATGATCACCGAGCCAGAGAACTTTTTCCTAATCTTGTCGAACAAAAAATAACAATTGTTAAAGATAAAATTTTAGAAAAAGAAACAGTTTTTAATATTTCTCGAGCTAAAAGACCTATCCCTCAAGAAAAAGAAGAAATTTCTGATGAATATGATCCATTTTGCAACGGTGATTCAAAAACAATTAAAGACGAAATTGGATTTTTAGAAAATAATTCAGCCAAAATAGTTGCTAATATTTCTAAAATGGCTCCTTATCATAGTCTTTTGTATTTTAAAAAACACGATTTTGATGATCTTAATGAAAATGATTTTGTTTTAGCTATTGATTTAGCTTCAAAATGGTTTGAAGAAATAAAAAATAAGTTTCAAACAAAAACAGAAATTTTAATATGGAATTTTCATTATCGGGCTGCCGCTTCAATTCTTCATCCCCATTTTCAACTTTTAGCTTATTACCACAATTTAAATTTAATCGAAAGTTTAAAAAATAAATTTGAGAAATATAAAAGTAATTATCAAAGTGATTATTTAGAAGATTATTTTTATTTAATGAAATTTTTAGGTTTAGGAAAAGAATTTGGAAATTTTAAAATTTGGTTAAACTTAACTCCTCGAAAAGAAAAAGAAATTAATTTTTATGGAATCTTAAATGAAAGAAATTCAAGAATTTTATGGCAAACAATTTTTCTTTTAACAAAATCAGGGACGGAAACTTTTAATCTTTTTTATATTTTTGAAAATGATCTATTTAAGAACTTAGGATTTTTTGTTGATCGAGGACCAAAAAATAAAAAAATTAGTGATTTTGGGACCTTAGAAGTTTTTTCTCATTCGGTTGTTTCTTATAATCCCTTTGAGTTTGCTAAAATTATTTTTCAATAAGTCGAAGTAGGAAATTGGATAGTTGAAGTATTAGCTTCTTCAGGTAAAACTTCTTCAGGAATTTCTGAAGGAGAATAAATTTGAGGATATTTTTGATAAGCTTTCATATTTAACAAACTAAAAAAAATTAAAAAACTTAAAATAACAATCCCAATAAGAATTCGGTTTAATTTATTAACAGTCATTCTATTCTTATTATATCATTAATTTCAATATCTTTTGTAGTTTCAATTATTAAACCACAAAGTTCATTTTCTTTTACTTCTTCAACTAGTATTTTATTTTTTTCTAAACTTATTATTTTACCTCTTCCCATAATTTCGCCATTTCTTAAAATTATAACTTTGTCTTTTAATTTTATTCTTCCTAAAACTACTCTTCCTCCTATTGTTTTTTTAGTTTTTGTTTTGCTAAAAGTAGCTAAAACTTCTAATTCTCCTTTTGGCAATAATTCTTTTATTTCTTCTCCCTTAATCAAACTTTCTAATTTTTCTTCTAATTCATAAATAACATTGCTTTCTATAAATTTAATGTTTAAATTTTTGATATGGTCTAAAATATTTTTGAAATTTTTAACATTAAAACTTAAAATTATAGCTCCAAATTCTTTAGCTAATTCAACATCTTCTAAACTTATTGGTCCTAAATCTTGTTTTATTATTTTGATATTAGTATTTAATTTTTGTGATAGTTTTAAAAAAATATTTTCTAAAGCCTCTAAAGATCCTAAATGATCAGCTCTAACTATCAAAACATAATCTCCTTTTTCTTCAGTTTTAACAAATATATGTTTCCTTATATATGTTTTTTCTTTTTCTTCTAATTCTTTTCTTATATTTTCAATATCTTTTTCTTGCCCAATTTTAAATTCTTCACCAGCTGAAGGTAAAACATCAAAATTCCCAACTAAAATAGGTTTAGAAGGATAAGCTTCATTTATTTTTCTTCCTAAATCATCTTCCATAATTTTAATTTTAGCTAAAGATGACTGAGTAATTAAAAAATCTCCTAATTTAACTACTCCTTCAGTGACAATTAAACTTGCCAAAATACCTCTTTTGGGATCTTTAAATGCTTCTAAAATATAACCTCTGCCTAAACCATTTATTTTTGTTTTCATTTCATAAATATCTCTCAATAAAATTATTGTTTCTAATAAATCATCAATTCCCTCCCCTGTTTTGGCAGAAACATTAATAGTTGGAATTTCACCTCCCCATTTTTCAGGAATTACTTCTAATTCAACTAATTGAGCTAAAACTTTTTCTGGATCCGCATCCTTTTTATCAATTTTATTTAAAGCAATAATAAATGGAATTTTAAAAATTTTTAAATATTCTAAACTTTCTTTTGTTTGCTCTTTAACTCCTTCATCAGCAGCAATAACTAAAATTCCGATATCAGCAAATTTAGCTCCTCTTTGTCTTAACATAGCAAAAGCCTCGTGACCAGGAGTATCAATGAAAGTCATTTTTTCTCCTTTATATTCAATTTCATAAGCTCCTATTTTTTGAGTAATTCCTCCAGCTTCTTTTAAGGCAACATTGGTTTTTCTTATATAATCCAACAAAGATGTTTTTCCATGATCTACATGTCCTAAAACAACTATAATTGGTGGTTTTTTTACCCAATCCATAAAAATTTTCAACATCAGACATGAAAAATATCGACATCTGATGTTTTTAAAAATTAAAGAATTTTAGGAACTTTAAGATAATTATTATCTTTTTCAGGAAAATTTTTAATAATATCACTTCTATTTTCACTTTCAAAAATTTTGTCTTCTCTCAAGGGTAATTCTTCTAATAAATTATAAAGAGGTTCTAAACCTTCTAAATTTAACTCATTTATTTTTTCTACGTAATTTAAAATATTATTCAAATCTTTAGTTAGAGCTTCAATTTCTTCATCATTTAAAGTCAATCGAGCAAGCAAAGCTAAGTGCTTAACTTTTTCTTTATCAATCATTAAATAAAATTTTATCACAAAACTTAAAAAGGTAAAAATAAATTAAAATAAATCTTAGTTATTATTTCTCCTAAAATAAAAGTAGCTAAAATTCCTATAAAGAAAAAAGGAATAAAAGGAATTGGGGTTTTCAAATTTTTATTTTTCAAAAAAAGATAAAAACCATATAAAGAACCAAAAAAAGAAGAAAAAATTAAAATTAATAAGGCATCGCCTGGTTTAAAAAATAATCCCATAACAAAAACAGTTTCAACATCTCCAAAACCTAAACCCCTTCCTTTAGTAATTAAAAAAATTAAAAGAAAAATAGAAGTCAAAATTAAAGAAGAGATAATTGTCTCGGGTAAATTAAAAAAGAAGAAATAATTAAAAAGATAAGAAAAGTCTCTAATAGGAATTTTTAAAAAATAATGGTAAAGATTAAAAATAATCCCAACTATTAAAAGAAAAATTAAAAAACTTGTCTCAACTAAATAAGTATCAAGATCATAAAGGGCCAAAATAAATAAAACTGATAAAAGAATAAAATAAAAAATAAATTCGATAAAATTTGGAAAACTTTTCCAGGGCAAAAAAATTAAACTTAAATAAAAAACAAAAAAACCAGTAATTAATTCAGTTAAAGGATATCTTAAAGAAATTTTTTTTTGACAATTAAGACATTTTCCTTTTTGCAAAATAAAACTTAAAATTGGAATCAATTCTTTCAATTTTAAAATTTTTCCACAATAAGGGCATTTTGAACGATTAAAAAGAAAATTTTCATTTTTAACCAAACGAAAAGCAATATTATTTAAAAAAGAACCCCAAAAAAGGCCAAAAAAGAAAAATAACAAAGGCATCTTAAAGGTTTTGAATAATTTTAGTTAGATTCAAAAGAGGGATCAAAAGAGATGCTTCGAGTAAAACAAGGCCGCCTCCTAAAATTAAAATTAAAAATGGCTGAAGAGCTTCTCCTAAATTAGCAAATTGACTTTCAACCATTTCTGTGTAAAACCCTAAAATCGTTAAAACAATTTCTGTCATCTGTCCTGTTCTTTCTGCTGTTTTCATAGCCTCAATAACAATTCGGGAAAAAACATGAGGAAATTCTTCCATTGCTCCACTAAATGGTTTTCCTTTTTTAACCTCTTCAATCATTAAACCTAAAGCTTCTTCATAAACAGGATGTTTTATGCTATTTTTAATAATATCCAAAGCTTCAACTAAAGGTACTCCACCTCGAGTTAAATAATAAAGTGATTCTAAAAATTGAGCGATATAAATATTTTTAAATAATGGGCCTATAACAGGCAAAATATTAATAAAACTAAAAAAATAACCTTTACCCTCTCTTGTTTGAGAATATTTATAAAAATAATAAATTGCTCCAGCTAAAATAATTGCTGAATAGATTCCGTAATTAATTAAAAAATTAGAAAAGTAAATAAAAATTTGAGTAATTAAGGGTAAAGGAACATTGGCTTCTTTAAATAAACCAGCAATTCGAGGAATAACCGAAGTGGCTAAAACAATAATTGTTACTAAAAACATTGCTAAAACAATTGCTGGATAAATTAAAGCCTGAATAGCTTTGTTTCTGAATTTAATTTGATTTTCCAAATGTTTAGCAATATAATTCATTGTTTCATCTAAAGTACCAACTGATTCTCCTATTTTTACCATTCCAACAAAATAATCATCAAAAATATCAGGAAACCTTGAAAGAGAACTAGAAAATGGAACACCAGAAATTAAATCCTGATAAATTTGAAATAAAACATCTCTAAAATAAGCATTAGGAGAAGTTTCGGCTAAAGATTTAATAGCTTCATCAAGTGGAGTTTGGGCTTTAATTAAATAAGCTAGTTGTCTTGAAAATAAATAAATATCTTTTAAATTTGGTTTTCTTAATAAAAACTCAAACAATTTAATTCTTGCTTCAGCTAAATAGGTAACAAGCAATTCTTGTTCTTGAAGTAATTTTAAAGCTTCCTCTTTGGATGAAGCAGTAATAACTCCTTCTTTTAATTCTCCTTGTCGAGTAAAGGCTTTAAATTTAAATTTCATGACTCAAGTAAATATTTTAATCTTGATGGATTTAAGCTAAATTCTAAGGCTGTTTCTAAAGTTATATGGCCTAACTGAACCAAGGTTGCTAATGATCTATCTAAAGAAATCATTCCTTCATGAAGATGGGTATCAATAACGCTATCAATTTGATAAACTTTATTTTCTCTAATTAAGTTTCTGACAGCATTGTTAGCAATTAAAATTTCACAAGCAGGAATTCTTCCTCCTTGAATTCTAGGAACAAGTCTTAGAGAAATAATACCTACTAATGTAGATGCCAATTGAAGCCTAGCTTGATTTTTTTGTGTTTCTGGTAAAACATCAATAATTCTATCTATTGATTGAGCCGCAGAATTTGTATGTAAAGTAGCTAAAACCAAATGACCAGTTTCAGCAGCTGTCAAAGCTATTGAAATTGATAAAGCATCCCTTAACTCACCAATCATAATTACATCGGGATCTTCTCTTAAAGCAGATTTTAAAGCCCGGTGCCAACTTGGGGAATGAGTTGGAATTTCTCTTTGAGAAATAACTGATTTATCTGGTGTAAAGATATATTCGATTGGTTCTTCAATGGTAATAATATGAGCTTGACGAAAATGATTGATCTCATCAATTAAAGCAGCTAAGGTCGTTGATTTCCCCATCCCTGCTGGTCCTGCCACTAAAATAAAACCTTGTCTTCTATTGACAAATTCATTTAAAATTGGAGGTAAATTTAATTCTTCAATACTTTTTATTTCATTAGGAATAAGTCTGAAAGCACCTGCCCAACCATTAAATTGTAAATAAATATTAGCTCGGAATCTATAAGTCTCGTTTAAAAAGAAAGAAAAATCAATATCTTTTAATTTTTTCAATCGAGATTTAAGCTCTTCATCTAATAAAGAAAAAAGCATTTTTTCTGTATCTTCATTAGTTAGAATTTCGTATTGGGTTAAAGGAATCAAATTACCATCTTTTCTCATTATAGGAAAACTACCAGGTAAAATATGTAAATCGGAAGCATTCTGATTAACAATAAATTTAAAAATTTCTTCTAATCTTTTATCCATTTATGTAACCTTAAACAATTCATCAAGATAAACTAATCCTTGACTTGCTTTAATTATACCATCCAGCCTCATAGAAATAAAATCTTGTTTTTTAACTAACTCAAACATTTCCGCTTCAGTTAATCCTTTAGAAATTGCTTGGGCAATTTCTTTTGTCATCTCAAACATTTCAAAAATCCCTATCCTTCCTGTATAACCCCTAAATTTACATTTTTCACATCCTTTCCCTCTAAAAGACTTTATTTCAAGATTAGCAAATTTCCTTGGAGCATTTTTTAATTCCTTTTCAATTTCACCTTTTAGTTCATCAGGTACAGGTATTTCTTCTTTACAATTTTGACAAATTACTCTAACTAATCTTTGAGCAATAACTAAATTCATCATTGAAGGAATAAAATAAGGTTTAACGCCCATATCCATTAATCTAGGAATTGCTCCTAAACTTGTATTAGTATGCAAAGTTGAAAGAACTAAGTGACCGGTCAAAGCTGCATGGGTTACTAATTCAGCAGTTTCTTCATCTCTAATTTCACCAACTAAAATAACATCAGGATCTTGTCTTAAAATTTCTCTTAATCCATTAGCAAAAGAATAACCTATTTCTGGTCTTACTTGTGATTGATTAACTCCAACGATTTTGTATTCGACAGGATCTTCCAAACTAACAATATTTATCTCTTCTCTGTTAATTTCCTGCAAAAGAGCATTTAAAGTTGTTGTCTTTCCTGAACCAGTTGGTCCAGTAACTAAAATTAGACCAAAAGACTTTTTAAGATTTCTTTTAACAATTTCGTAATGATAATCAAATAAACCTAAATCCTGAACTTTTTTCAAGCCAATCAAAGGATCTAAAATTCTGATAGCTGCTTTTTCTCCATTAACAGTTGGAAAAATACCAACACGAAAATCAATCTCCCTTCCTTGAACAAAAGCCCTAAATCTAGCATCTTGGGGCACTCTTTGTTCATCTAATCTCAAATTTGTTAAAATTTTAACCCTATTAATTAGTGGTTGGTGTAAATCTTTAGGAAGCAGAGCAACTATTTTTAAATCACCGTATAATCGAAATCTTAATCTCAATTTATCGGGTAATGATTCAATATGAATATCAGAAGCTCTTAGAGCTACTGCTTTTCTTACAATTCTTTCAAACATTTTAATTATTGCTCCCTCTTCGCCAGCAATTATTTCTTGACCAGCAACAAAAGGTTTTTCTTCCTCAATCTTTCTTCCTTTTTGACTTCTAAACTCAATAGTTAATCTTTTCATTTCATCTTCAAAATTATAATAATCTTCCAAACGAAGATAAAAATCTTGAATAGAAATCAAAAATAATTTCAGATCATTTAATTTAAGATTATGCTTTAAAACTTCAATAACCTTTTCTTGAAAACCGGGAATATCTGGATCAACAACTCCTAAATAAAGAATATCTTGTTTATAATCAAAAGCTAAAATTTTATAATTTAAAGCAGTTTTTTCGGGAATTTTATTAATAATCTCAACAGGAATTACTTCGTCAATCTCAAATTCTTTAACCGGCAAATTATAAACTTTAGCTTTAAACTCTAAAAATTCTTTTGGATTAATTAAATTTTTACTATAAGCATATTCCTCAAAAGGAACATTAACGATTTTTGCTTCCATTAACCAATCTTCAATTTTTGGATATTTTTCTTTGAAATATTCAATTATTTTTTGATCTTGCATTTTATTGTGGATTACTAAATAAACTTGGTCTTCCTAAATCAACTTCAGAGATTTGAGGAAATGGTTTAATAATTGTTCCTAAGTTTTTAAGAGCCTCGTTTCCTTTTTGAAAATTATAATCTTTTATAAAATTAAGCTGACTCTGAATTTTTTGTAAAATTGGTGAAGGTTCGTATTCTTTTTTAAATATTCCTGCTTTCCAAAAACCTAAAAATATTAAACCAAAAACACTAATTAAAAAAAATAAAATTACAGTTATAATACTCGTTTTATTCATTTTTTTCTTCTTTAGGAGAAGTTATCAGATAATAACTTTCGACCTCTATTTCTGATTTTAGACCTCCTTTTTCACCTAAATTTAAATTTAATTTATTTATTTTCATAAATCTAGTGGATTTTTCAATAGCTGAAATAAATTCTTGAATTTTACTTAAGTCAACATTTTCAAAAGAAAGAGAAAAATTGATTGTTCCTACAGGTAAAATGTTTGTATTAATTAAATATTTTTCTTTTTTCTCGATATTAAAATTTGCCCCAGGAAAAATTCCTAAACCCAATTCTTGATAAGTTGTATGAAAGAAAAAAATTATTTCTTTAATTTTTGGTTCTCGAGGAAGCCAAGCTTCTAAAGTTTCTTTTCTTGCCATTAAAGAAGATATTGCTCTCTCACCTTTTAATTGATTGACAATATTTTCTAATTGGTTTAAGTCTCTTTCTTTATTGTTTAATTCATTTAATTTTTGAGCCAATTCAATAGTTTTTTTGTATTCCGGAATCAATTGATTTATAAAAACAACTAAAATTATAACTATTAAAATTAATGGTAAGAGGTTAATAAAAAATCTCATTTAAAAAAATTTGGTGTTAATTGAATTTGTAAAGTAAAATCAATTAATTGTGATTGGGTATTATATTTTGGTGAAGGATTTTCAATTATTTTAAAATTAGGATTTTTTTCTAAATAATCAACAAATTTCAAATAATCATCCCAATTAACGGTACTCAATTTTAAGTTTATTTCTTTTTTTTCATCATCATAAGCAAAAGATTTTACAATTAAAAATTTAGGCATAAGTTTATTAAATTTTTCAATAATTTGATTTACAGAATATCTTCTTTGAGCCAGTTCAGCAATATTAGCGTATTGGGAAAAAACAAAATAGCCTTCGTTAGTTTTTATTTTATTTAAAATTTCATTTTCTTTCTGAGTTAAATTTTGAGTTTTTTCTTGAATTTGATTTTCTTGAAAATTATTATAATAAGCTAGACCGTAAGAAAATAATAATTCTATTCCTAAAACAATTAAAAGAGGCATTAAAGCACCAATTGGTAAAATATCAGAAATTTTTGTTCTTTCCATTAAAAAAATTTTACTTTATAATTTTTCTAAAAACAACTCCTAATGCTTGTGAAAACAGACTTGATTTTTCTTTTAATTTAATAAAATTATCACCTTTGACAAAACTTGTAATATCCAAAATTTCAAATTGATATTTTTTTAATCTTAAAGCAACATTTTCCTTAAAACCATTTAAAACCGAAAGCCCACCTGTAAAAATTATTTTCTCAGGCCTAAAAAGAAATTTATCTTCAATTTTACTTATTTCCATCTCTACACTGGTTATTAAATTATTTAAAAAATTTTCTGCCAGACTTTTTAATTCTCTTTCTTCAGGATTAAACATAAAACCATTTTTTTGAACCAATTCAATTGTTTTTTCTTCATTAAATTTACTAATATTCATTACCCCATCCAAATAATCATAACCTCTAAGATTTAATTTTGAACCATAAATTATTTTTCCATCTTTAATTAAGTAAATAGTCGAGTAAGAATGTCCTAAATCAAAACAAACAAGAACTTCTTTTTTAGAAGCAAAAAATGGTTCAAGATTGAAATACTCAAGACCATAGCCACTTAATTTTAATTTTGTTAAATTAGTTAAGTTTTCTAATCTTTGAAAATAAGTTTTAGGAACAGCAACTAAAAAGACCAACCAGTTTTTTTGTGTTTCTGACAGAAATTCAGTATATCTAAACTCAAATTCTATTTCTTCTAAAGACAAAGGCACTTGTTTTTGAGATTCAAATTTTACAACTTGCATCAAGCTTCTTTCAGGAATATAAGGAACAAGAAAATTGATAGGAAAAGTGTTCGGGGCAGTAATGTTAAAAATTGCTTCTTTGGCTTGAATTTTAAATTTATTAAAAGATTCTTTAAGCAAAGAAGAAAGTGTTTCTTCTAAAATCCTTGATGTTGAAAAAACTTGTTTAAAATTAACTATAGGAATTAAACCGAAATTAACAACTTCAATTGACCCCTTTCGGTCAACAACTTCTACAATTTTAATACTAAAAGATCCCATGTCAATTCCTAAATATCTTTTTTCTCCTAAAAATATTCCTATAACCATCTTTAAAAAATTATACAATATTTTTTTAGATATATTTTTTCCTAAATTTTGTCTTTTGTGCTTAAAATGGAATAATAGTTATTTTTGTAAGTCTTGTTTAGAAAAAATAAATTTTGAACCTTCTTTTCATTGTCTTTTATGTGAAAAAAGATTAGATTTTAATAGTAAATGTTCTTTGCATTCCCGACTAATAAGAAAAATCATAAGTTTTGGTGTTTATGAAGAAAATAAATTGAAAGAAATAATAATTATGGCTAAAGAATTTGGTTATCGGGAAGTTTTTAAAGATCTTGGAAGAAAAATGGGTGAAAGAATTATAAATTTAAATTTAAAAGATTACCAATTATCGTTTGTCCCTCTTCATTACAAAAAATTTTTATTAAGGGGCTTTAATCAAAGCGAAGAATTAACTAAGGGAATAAATGAAATTTTAAATTTAGAAATTTTTGATGGTCTTGAAAAAATCAAAGAAACAAAAGATCAAACAGAATTAAATTTTGAAGAAAGAAAAAATAATTTAAAAGGAGCTTTTGCTTTAAATAAAAAACCGCCAGAAAAAATAATTTTAGTTGATGATATAAAAACAACCGGATCAACTTTATTAGAAATTGCTAAAATATTAAAAGAAAATGGAACAAAAGAAATTATTGCCTTAACGATTTTAAGATGAAAAGAAAAATATTTCTTTTTGATCAATATTTAGAAGAAATAATAAAAATTAAAGACGAAAAAATAATTCATCGAATAAAAAATGTTTTAAAATTAAAACCTGGTGAAAAAATTATATTTTTAAACAATTTTGAAGAAATTGCTGAGTACGAAATTTTAGATAACAAAAATTTCGTTTTTCGAAGATTAAATTATCAAAAAAGAAACTTAGAACCGAAAAGGAAAATTAATCTTTATCTTTCTTTAATAAGAAAAGAAAATTTTGAATTAATTTTAGAAAAAGGAACTGAATTGGGAGTTTATAATTTTTACCCGCTGATTACTGAAAGAAGTAGTTTGAAAATAAAAGAAATTCCTGAAAGATGGCAAAGAATAATAGGCGAAGCTTTAGAAGTAACTAATTGGAAACATACGCCCCAAATTAATAAAGTTTTGAATTTTAAAGATTTGATCAGAAATGATTTAAAAAATTTTTATGTAGCTAGTAAAAATGGTGAAAAAATAAATTTAAATTCAATGCCAAAAGAAATTAATCTTTTAATAGGTCCAGAAGGAGGTTTTAGTTTGCAGGAAGAGAAAATTTTAAAAGAAAAAGGAGCGAGTTTTGTTTCTTTAGGTGATTTTGATTTAAAAACAGAAACCGCAGTTTTTGTTTTTCTTTCTTTACTGAATTTTAATTAAAATAAAAATAATGATTTACATTCTCAATTTCAAAACTTATTTTAAAAAAGAAAAAAATTATTTGAAGTTAATAAATTCTTTAAAAAAAATAAAAACAAATAATGAAATTTGGTTAGCTTTAAATCCCTATTTCTTTTTTTCTTTAATTAAAAAAATTAAAGGTTTTAAAATTGGTATCCAAAATTTAGGTTTTGATTTTGAAAAACCACAAACAGGAGAAATTATTTATGATTTTGAATTAATCAATAAAGCAAATTTTGTTTTAATTGGACATTCAGAAAGATATAGAGTTGGAGAAAATTTAGAAATTTTAAAAAGAAAAATTGATACTTTACAAGAAAGAAAGATAAATTTAGTTATCTTTTTTAGTGAAAATTCTTATGAACCAAAGGAAAAATTTGAAGAGATTAAAGAAATTGTTGAAAAAAATTTAAATTATTTATTAAGTGGCTTAAAAGAAAAAAATTATAAAAAAATTTATCTTGTTTATGAACCTTGGTGGGCAATAAGCACGGAAGGAGGCAAAATTCCTTCAAAAAAATTTCTTAATGAATTTTTAAACTGGTATTTTTCTAAATATAATTTTCCAATTCTTTATGGTGGTTCTTATAATTTTTCTTTAAAAAATGAATATAAAGATTTAAAATTTGACGGTTATGTTTTAGGAAAAGCCTCAACTGAAATTAAAGAGCTAAAAAGAATAATTAAATCTTAAAATAAGGAGAAATCATTTGATAAAATTCTTGTTCGGAAATTATTTTAATTGTTTTATATTTTTGAGCTTTTTCTAATTTTGAACCTGGATTTTGACCAACAACCAGATGAGTTACTCTTGAAGAAATCGAATCAGCACTATCCGCTCCTAAACTTTCAACAATTCTTTTTGCCTCGTCTCTACTCATTTTTTCTAATTCACCAGTAAAAGCAAAAACATAACCTTTAAATGGCTGTGGACCTTTCTTTTCAACTTCTTCAACAATCTCAATACCAACTTCTGTTAATTTTCTTAAATAATTTTTATTATTTTCATCTTTGAACCAATTATCAATTGCTTTTGCTACTTTTTCGCCAAATCCAGGAATAATACTATAGTGGTAGGCTCTTAAATTTTCTGTAATTTTTATTAAATCATCTGGTTTTTCAATATTTCCTTTCTTTTTGAAAAATTCAGCTAAAATTTTGGCATTTTCTTCGCCAATATGAGGAATACTTAAAGAATATAAAAATCTCGGTAAAGTTATTTTTTTCCGTGATTGAATGCTGTTTAAAAGATTTTTTTCTGATAAAACATCAAAGCCTGGTAATTTTCTTAAATCTCCTACTTTTAACTTAAATAAATCTGCTGGATCATTAATTAAACCTACATCTAATAATTTTTCAACTATTTTTTCTCCCAAACCCAAAATATCAAAACCTGCTTTTGAAGCAAAATGAATAATTTTTTCTTTTTCAAGAGCATAACATTTTTTATTAGGACATTTCCAATAGGCTCCTTCTTTGATAAGTTTTGTCTGACATCTTGGGCAATTTTTAGGAAAAACAATTTCTTTTTCTTTACCTGTTCTTAAGTCTTTAATAACCTCTTCTATTTGAGGAATAACATCACCTGCTCGAACAACAACAACTGTATCACCAATTTTCACTCCAAGTCTTTTAATTTCATCTTCATTATGCAAAGAAGCTCGAGAAATAGTCACTCCACCAACTTCAACTGGTTTTAAAACTGCAACTGGAGTAACAATTCCTGTTCTCCCAACTTGAAAAACTACATCCTCAATAATAGTTGTTCCTTCTTTAGGAGAAAATTTAAAAGCAATTGCCCCTCTTGGAGCTTTACCAACAACTCCTAATTCTTGGAATATTGAATTATCATTAATTTGAACAACAATACCATCAATTTCATAAGTTAATTTATCTCTATTTTTCTCCCAGTAATTTCGAAATTCTAAAACTTCCTGTAAATTTTTGCATAATTTAACATTCAGATTTGTCTTAAATCCTAAACATCTTAAAATTTTATGCTCCTCTTCATGGGTTTTTTGACCTAAATCAGTAATTAAATCATAAGCAAAAGAATCTAATTTTCTTTGAGCTGTTATTTTTGGATCTAATTGTCTTAATGAACCAGCAGCTGCATTTCTTGGATTAGCAAATAATGGTTCGCCATTTTTTTCTCTTTCTTTATTTAGAGCTTCAAAATCTACTTTGTGCATAAAAACTTCTCCTCTAACCTCAATTTCTTCAGGATAACCATTTTCGAAATATTTAATTGTTCTTTCTAATCCTTCTTTTTTTAAATTTTCAACAATCTCTTTGATAGAAAGCAAAGAAAGCGGTATAGCATCAATTGTTTTAATATTTAAAGTAACATCTTCGCCTAAATAACCATCACCCCTTGTTGCTCCAATGTCTAAAATTCCATTTTTATAAACTAATTTAATTGCCAAACCATCAATTTTTAATTCACAAAAATATTCTAATTTAATTCCTGGTCTTAAAAGTTTTAAATTTCTTTCTTCCCAATTTTTTAAATCATCAAAAGAAAAAGCATCATTAAAAGAAAGCATAGGAACTTTATGTCTTACTTTTTTGAATTCTTTTAAGGCTTCACCAGCTATTCTTTGAGTTGGTGAATCGGGTGTAATAAATTCAGGAAATTCTTGTTCTAATTCAAAAAGTTCTTTTTTAAAAGCATCTAAAACTTCAGGTGGGTATAAATCTTGATTTAAAACATGATAATAATATCTTGCTTTATTAATAATTTCTTTTAATTTTTCTATTCTTTCTTTAGCTTCTTCTCTTGTCATAATTTAATTATAAAATAGTCTAAAATGGCCAAGAATCAAAATCTAAAGCCCTTTCTATATTTTTTAATCTTCCGGTTGAGATTATTTTTGTATAGGGATAGTAGTCATAATTCCTTTTAAAAACTGCTTCATAAATAGTACTGTTTATTGAATTATCTATATCTTTATTTATTCTTGTAATATCACAATCGTTGGGAGGAATTATACCTTCTGCCCTTGAACCACAATTTGGATTACCTCTGCACATTATTCTATCCATATTATTTACAAAATTTTCACAATCGCTTCCGGGATATGGCACTGTTGAAGTTTGAAAACTATATCCGCTTAATGTGTCTCCTTTAATTGCATAAAAATTTGAAACTTCTAATCCTGTTTCAGCATTACTTAAAGCTTGAAATGAGTCTAAAATTTTTCTCACTTTTATTACTTGTTGATTTATTGGCATTAAAAGAACAATAACAACTCCTAAAGAAACTAAGATTATAAAAATTGTTAAAACAAGGGCTTGGGCTTTTTGTTTTATTGACATCGCGGAGTTTGATAAACACTATTTAAAGGAGCGACGGCTTGCTCAAAAATTAAACTACTTGTAACTCCTCTTTTACTTTTAATCTCTAAATCATAATAAATTACAATTAATTTTGTTGAATATTGAAAATAATCATATCTTTGAGTACTTCTAGGTGTATCAGTGGCAATTATAATATCATTTACTTTCACTAAATTTGGATCAAAAACTGCTTGATAATTTAGTGGATTTCCTTCACTATATTCTATATATTCTAATGTTTTTGTTGAGGAATTGAATTTTAAACTTGCGCTTGTACAATCTTTTTTTTGAAAATCTAATTGTTGATTATTAACTAAATTAAAATTCCAACCATATTTTAAAGTTCTCCAAATTTTTTCTGAGCCCAATCTTACATTTTCTAAAGCCTGATAATAGTCATTAGCTATAATACTTGCATTTGTTAAATTAATATAAATTGTACTAACAACAGTAACAATAAAAGAAAAAAGAAAAATAACAATAGCTATTTCTAAAAGAGTAAAAGATTTTTTATTTTTAATCATTGGTTGGGGGGTCGGAGATAACGGATCCATCTTGTCATTAATCCTTCTAATTTAAATTCCAAATATTTTCTTGGAGATAAAGATTCTAAAAATTTACTGGAAGTAGCAATAATTTTAATTTGAGCGGTATTAGTGCTTGATTCTATATTTATATAATAACTCAAGCCTGGAATTGATTTACCTGAAATTAAATTGGCTTGGCAAGAAAGGAGGTGTTGAGGTAGTTATTTCTTGTGTGGTGGTATTAAAATCAATACAATAATTTCCACTTCGAAACCATTCTTTTATTTCTGGAAAACCTTCTTCTGGGTTATAATCTTTTTCCAACCATTTATTTCTGTAAGCAATTAACATTTGGTATTTTGATTGTAAATAACTATTAATAACAAACATTTCTCTTGCAAAAACTAAAGTTCTTAAATAATCACTAGAGATTTTTAAAATTGGAATTAGAGCCAAACCAACAATTAATAAAACAATCATTAATTCTCCATAACTTGTTCCTTTATTTTTTTTCATTGTTCGAAACTTATTTGTCCCAATTTATTTACTTTAATTTTATATAAAGTTTTTCCTTTTTCTTTAAAACAAACATAAATTTTATCAGTATTTATAGAAGTCCAATTTTCTCTTTGTTGGAAAATAAAAAATAAATCAGTATAAGAATAAAAATACATAAAAATTAAAGGAGGTTGATAATCTGGTGAGCAATTTGTTGAAGTAGAAAAAACGATTTCAAATCCAGGTTTAAGATTAACATTTAAAGAAAGAGATGGGATAGTGCTTGTTACTAAATCACTATTTGAAAGAATATATGTTTTCCTCCTAAGATTATTATCAATAAAAGTATTTATGGTTGTTGTATTGAGAAAAACTAATTCACATAAATTTGTTGAAGTTGAAAAAGCTAAAGCTTCAAATTGGGTACTTGTTGGAAAATAGATCCCATAACCACAATAAAATTGATTATTTTTATTAATAATTTTTTGAGATAAATCTGAAGTAATATTTAAGGCAACTGAAAGATTTTTAGCTACATCTCTTAAATAAAAGAATTTTTTATTAAAAGCATCAAAAGAAAGCGTTACTCCTAAAATTAAAGAAATAACTAAAAGAACTACAGCTATTTCAAAAAAAGTAAAAGCTTTCATCTATAAAATAGATCGTAAATTTTAACCTTAAATTAAAACTACAAATCTTGTTAGTTTATTAACTAACATTAAATTGGTTATTCTCTAACACCAGCTCTACAATCAGATTTAATATAAAAAGAGCATTTTTGGGGTTCAACACTCGCGCAATTACCAGCTACTTTTATTCTACCATTTTCTATTGGTTCATTCCAACATTCATAGCAAAATCCTTGATAACAAAGATAGCGATAAACTTGGATTGATTTAGTTATACATCCTCCTCTACATAAGTTATTGTCATAACCAGCATCGTAACAACTTTCAATTCTAACCTTTCCTGCGGTCTCAGGAACACAAAACATTGCTGATTTTTGTTCTCCTTCGCTAGTGGTAATATCTTCTCTTCCTTGCTCATTTCCATTTATCTTTAAAAAATACTTACCCCTAAAATTTCCTTGTAGCTTATTAACTCCATATTCAATAATAAATCCATATCCAACTATATAATCTCGTAGTTCAGTAGCTGTTGAGGTAGGATGTTTAATATCCGGTTTATTAACAATTAGACAATTATGAAGTTTAGGTCTACAGATATTATCATTCTCGAATGGTTCACAGTGATTAGAGGCGATTGATTTTTCAAAACTTAAAATCAAAATTAAAATTAATAAAGTTAATTTTATTAATTTTGTTAATTTTATTTTTGTTCTAATGTTAGTCATTTTTGAATTATAAAAAGATTATTGGGCAAGACAATAATATCTAGTATTAGGATTACAATCAAGAGTTACTGAACATTGCCATGGAGTTGAAGTAACTGATGATTCATATAAACGTGGAGCTTGAGCGGGTGTTTGTTCTAATTGAGCTCTTAAAATGAAGTGATTGGCTGGATTATTAGGCATTGAAGGAGCTTGACCGC
>PSMS01000020.1:0-6766 GCA_040290225.1 Patescibacteria group bacterium
AAATAGGCCCCGCCCACCCCAGCCCTAAGCCCCTCCCCTTCGGGGAGGGGCTTTTTCTTTTTTAGTGAAAAAATTTTCTGAAAATAACTGTGATTTCACCTTTTAATTTTTTGTTTTTTAATTGTTCAATTATATCTTTTATATTTCCTCTTATGTATTCTTCATAAATTTTTGAAATTTCTCGAGCAATAACAATCTCACCATTTTCAAAAATTTTTTCAATAACATTAAGAGTTTTTAAAATTCTTTGAGGAGATTCATAAAAAATAATTGTTACATCTAAATCTTTAAATTGTTTTAAATAATTTTCTAATCCCTTTTTCGGTAAAAAACCGAGAAATAAAAATCTATCAGTTGGTAAACCTGAACCAATTAAAGATGTTAAAAAAGCGGATGGACCAGGTAAAACTTCAATTCCAAATCCATTTTTTAAACAAGCTTTTATCAATTTATAGCCTGGATCAGAAATTCCGGGCATACCCGCATCTACAACTAAAGCAATATCTTCTTTTTCTAAAATTTTTAAAATAAATGGAATTTTTTCTTCTTCTCTTGGAGCAAAATAAGAAATTAACTTTTTGTTTTGAATATTGTAATAATCTAAAAGAGTTTTTGTTCTTCTGGTATCTTCGCAAATAATAATATTAACTAATTTTAAAATTTCAAGTGCTCTTAGAGTTATATCTTTTAAATTACCAATAGGTGTTGGAACTACATATAATTTTTTCATGTCAGGGTGGCGGGATTTGAACCCGCAACCTCCTCCACCCGACGGAGGCGCTCTACCCTTGAGCTACACCCTGATAATTTAAAATAAAAAATTTTTTCAAAAAACAAATTGAAATAATTATAGCATCTCTTTAATTTTTAACAAGCAACCATACAAGCCACTAAAATTTTTCAATTTGCTTTTAAGAATTTTAACTTGGATTGGTAAGGGATGAAATTTGTTTACTAAAAAATTAAGATTTTTAAAATTTAAACTTTGAGAAATTGAACCACCAATTATAATTAAATTAACTGACCAAAATAAAGAAACATTAATTAAAAACAAACTCAAAATTAATTCATACTCTCTCCAAAAATTTTTTTCTTTAATATTTTCGGGTTTTGTTTTAAAAATTTCTTCCAAGGCTCTTCCTGAAATTATATTTTCTACTTCTGTAAAATTATCTAAATTAAAAATTAAAAAACTATGGCCAGGTTCAAAGCCAAAAACATTATCCTCAATTTTTTTATTGACAATTTTTGCCCCACCAATTCCAGTGCTTATTGTTAAATAACCAAAAATTTTGTAATTCTTCCCTGCTCCAAACTCTGCTTCACCTAATCCAGCTAAGAGAGCATCGTTTTCTAAAATAACTTTACAGTCCAAAATTTTTTCTAAATCCCTTTTTAAATTTTTATTTTCAAAATCCTTTAAATTTGGCGCTTTCAATAATTTTTCTTTATTTTTATCAAATACCCCTGGAAATCCAAAACAAGCTTTTTTTATTTTAAGGTTTTTATATCTTTTAATAAATTCTAAAAATTGACTATAATCTTTTAAAGTATCGAAAATAAATTTCTCATAAATATTTTTTGTATTTTTGCTTAATCCAATTTTAGTTTTTGTCCCTCCAATATCAGCTAATAGATACATTTAATCAATTAAATATAACCCAGTTAAAGAATTAAATTTTCTCTTAATTAATTTATCAAATTTAAAAAACATTATCTCACAAGTTGGATAAATAATCATCTCCTTTAAATGACCTGAGATTGCTTTTAAATTTTTATCAGAAAGGACAGCATGGATATGTAAATAAGGTTCATTTTCTTTAATTGTTAAATTACCAACCAGATTGCCGATTTCCATTTGTTTATTTATTTTCTTCCAATTATAATTTTTAGTTTTTTCATTATATCTTCCCAAAATACATTTTTGGCAAGCGCCTAAACCATAGAAAAATCCAGATTTAATTTTATTTTGTTTGGCAAAATTCAAAATTGAAGAAAATAATTCCTCATTAGGTTTTATTCTTAGAACAAAAATATTCTTATTAATTTTTTTAAAAATCATAAAATTCTAAAAAAACTTAAAAGAAAAGGGCCAGGGTTGAGGAATAAACAATAAAAGTAAAACCCCTGCCCAAATTGCCATATTCTTCATAAAATTAATCATTTCCATCATTTTCATTTGTTTATCTTCTACTTGCCAAAAATTATGCATTATAAAAGTCACAGGCAAAAAGAATAATGTCAAAGCCAAAACTCCGATTTGAATATAAAAACCTAAAATGATTGATAAACCTCCAATTAAAAGTAAAAGACCAGTAAACAAAACAGCTAATTTTGGTTGTGATACATTTTTACTTTTTACATATTCAGCCAACATTGACATTTTGGTAAGATTGTTAAAAGCAAAAAATAAAAAATAAAATCCTAAAATAAACCGAGACAAAAGAAAAATATAATCAGAGGTTAGGATCATTTTTCAAGAATAATTTAATTACGGCCCTGTTTTTATAATTGTCTCTTAAAAACTTATTTTATTATACGATACATCTTTAATTTTTTAATAATTTTTAATGCCGTAAAGTCTGATAACCACCTATTTTATTGTGCTGAGCATAATGGTTGATCAATTAAAAATTCTTTTATGTATTGAATATTATTATTTTTAAAAAGGATCAAATAAATTTTTGAATTGTTTTCAATTTTATAATCACAAGCATTGATTTCTATTTTTTCTCTTTTACCATAAAAATTGATTGGTGGCAATTGGATATTTAAAAAAGAAGTTGTTGAATTTAAAGAAATTTTGTAATCAGAATTTTCAATTAGCTGGTAAGGAAAATTAAATTCAAGAGTAAGAATATTAGTTGATGTGTTTATTAAGATTTTTTCATTAGTAAAAGTAATTGGTGGTCTTTCTTTTTCAGATTGTAAATTTTGAGGTTCTGGATCAGTAATTAGAAAATCGTTAAAAGAATTATCAGTATCAAATGAGTTACCGAAATTTTTTTCTTCATTTTTCATTGTCTCTTCTGTTGAATCTATTCCTGCTTTTCTTAAAAGAACTTTATTGGGAGGTGGGTTAGGAGCACAATTATTGATATTAGGAAAATCTGAATTATTAAAATTACCCCAACAAACATAATCGACGATGTTATTATTTTTATCAACCAAAATAAGAGCTGAATCTGTAGTTAAAGACAGAATTTTGCTTGATTGCCAAGTATAATCAGGTTGTGTTGAAAAATTTAAAGTTGAAGAAGAGTTAGCAAGCAAAAGATATGAAAAAGAATAAATAGTTGTTGTTGGAAATGTAAATAACAAATATGATCTTTGTGATGCTATTTTTTTAAGAGACCAACCGGTTAGTTCAACATCGTAATTATTTGGATTATATAATTCAATATATTCATCCTTTTTATTTGGGCCTTCGATCATGATTTCGGAAATTAAAATTTTTGTAGTTGAAGTTTGGGTTGGAATATTTTCTGGCTTACAAAATTCTTGGGGTAAATCAATAGTTGATGTTGAATATCTTGATTTATTTTCATTATCTAGATTATCTTTTAAATAAAAAGCAAGATAGTATTTTGTTAAAGTTGTGGGACATTTTAATAAAGTAAATGTTAAAGTAGTTGTTGAATTATCAAATTTTGGTAGTGGTAATGTTGATGTTGTTCCAAAATCTTCTAATTTGAAAACAAAAAATTCTGTTGAAGTTGAAAAGATAAGTTCATACGAATAATTTGTTGAAGTAATATTAATTAAGGGTTCTTGAAATGATATATTTAAATTTATTGTTCCATCTTCATTTTTTGTTGAAGCTGTAAAATTTTTAATCTCTAACTTCGTTAAATCAATAAAATCGTTTCTTGGAAGTTGGGAGGAGGATGATGAATTTTGCGGAGAGGGATTTCTTAGCCAAAAATCACTTGAATTATTATCAGTATCTTGAAAATTTTTTCTTTGAATTGATTTATTTTTCAAATCTTTAAAAATAAAAGGTTTTCCTTCATATTGATAAATTTTTTCTTCGTTATCTCCATAACCAACTAAATCGGAAATTTCTCCATTTGGTTTTCTAAGTATTATTGTGTTATTTTTTGATATTGAATAACTTTCAGCATAGGCTAAATCTGCTTGATATTTTTCTTTGGTTGAAGAAGAGGTTATTAAAAAGAAGCCATTTGGTTTAATTTTTCCTTGAAATTTTGATTGAGGAATTAATGTTATAAGTGTAGGTGTTGAGGTTGGATTTTGTTTTGAAGAATATTTTTCTAATTTCCAACAAGTTAAATCTATTTCTTCATTATTTGGATTATAAAGCTCAATAAATTCATCTTTGGTATCTGAAGCTGTCTCAAATTGAATTTCATTGATTATAATTTTAGGATAGTTTTTATTTTTGTAATCATCGCAACGATCCTTAAAAGTCGTTATTTTTCCTGAGGTATCTCTTGAAGAAGAAATATTATTTTGTTGATCATCATCTTGATCTGAATCAATATCTTGATTTAATTGATTGTCTTTATCTTCTTGTTGTTTATCTTCTTGTTGTTGAATAGATTTTTGATCATTTGTAATTTCCGTTTTTTGAATTACTACTTTAGTTGTTGTTTCTTCAATAATTGTTTTTTCAATAGTTTGTCTTGGTGCTCTGTATTCTACATAATAAAATTTTTCATTTTCTTTTTGAGTATCCAGCGTTTCATTTTCTTCATTTAATAAATTTTTATTTAAAGATAGTGTTGAAATTTGTTCATGGTTACTTGATTTTGATTTTAAACTGAAAGGAATACGAATAAGGGCTGCATTAAGGAAATTAGGATAAGAATGAACTCCATAACCTGTGATTAATAAAAATAGCAAAAATAAAATAATCACTAAAATTTTCGCCCTCATTTGATTTTTAATTTTTAAACAATATTAATATTATGAAAACCACTTTCTTTTCTGCCGGCATCGGTTATTTTTATAAATTCAGCATTTTGCCAAAGTTCTTTTAAATTCAATGCCCCACAATAAGAAAATCCTGATCTTATTCCTGCCTCTAAATTGTTTAAAATTTCTTTTACTGGTCCTTTATAATCGACAAAACCAAAATCAGCGCCCTCAGATGTTATAGTTTCTTTATCTTCTTTTAATTTTTGTTTTTTATCTTCATAAGCTGCTCTTGAAGCCATTCCTCGAAATGTTTTAACTTTTTTACCATTTAAATACATTAATTTTCCTGGCGCTTCATCAGTACCAGCAAGCATTGAACCAAGCATTACCGCACTTGCTCCAGCAGCTAAAGCTTTAACAATATCACCAGATGTTCTAATACCACCATCAGCAATAATAGGCTTTTCTCCTGCTCCTTCTTTAGCCATCATAATAGCTGTTAGTTGCGGTACTCCTGCCCCAGCAACAATTCTTGTAGAACAAGCACTTCCTGGCCCAATACCAACTTTAATAATATCAGCACCGGCATTTTTTAAATCTTCAGCTCCCTCTTTAGTAGCAATATTCCCAGCAATTAATGGTATATTAGGAAATTTATTTTTTACTTCCCTTACTGCTTTCAAACATTTTTCTAAATGACCGTGAGCAACATCAATTACCAAAATATCACAACCAGCCTCAACTAAGGCCTCTGCCCTTTCTAAATAATCACCCCGAATACCAATCGCCGCTGCAACTAACAATCTTCCTTTTTGATCTCTAACAGCTTTTTTATTTAAAGAATGTTGGAAATCTCTAAAAGTAATTAAACCTCTAACTTTATTTTCTTCATCAACGATTGGAATTTTCTCAATTTTATATTTTTTAAAAATTTCTTTGGCCTCATCAAAACTTATTTTATTTTTAACAACAATTAATTTTTCTATAGGCGTCATCAATTCTTTAGCTCTTTTTTCTAAATCGTCTTCTAAATGATAATCTCTTTTGGAAATCAATCCTAAAAGTTTTTTGTTTTCATCAACAACTAAAAAAGTTTGGAATTGGAATTTTTCTTGCAATTCATAAATTTCTTTTAATTTTGTTTCTGGAAAAACACAAACCGGTTCTTCAATTAAATAATTTTCTGCCCTTTTAACTTTTTTAACTTCTTCAACCTGATAGTCAATTGCACAAAATCGATGAATAACACCCAAGCCACCATTTCTTGCCATTTCAATTGCCATAGCCGATTCAGTTACAGTATCCATTGCTGCTGAAATTATTGGTAAATTCAAAACAATGCCTGGAAAAATTTCAAATCTTAGATCGACATCTTTTCTTGAATTAACTTTTGATCTTTTGGGTACTAATAAAACATCGTCAAAAGTTAATCCTTCTTTCATAACGAAAGTATTATAACAAAATTGTTTAAAAATTTAATATTCTAATCATTTCACTCTTTTATAGTTATCAATAAAGATAGCAATAGCTAAAAGTAAAAGACCGAGATCACGAATAGCAATTTCATTAAAAAGACCAATTGAAAAAATAACACCAATTAAATGGAAAGATGCTAATAAGGAAAAAATTAATGGATAAATATTTAAAATTAAACTAAAACCAACAATTAAATTAAAAACACCATTAATTCGAAAAAATAAATTGGGATCAAAATTTCTCAAAAATAAAGGTAAATAAGCGCTCCAATAGTTAGGATTTAATATTTGCCAAATACCAAAAACAAGAAAAACAAAACCCAAAGCAAAAGAATAAAGATTAAACCTCCATCTTAGGTTTTTCATCTAACAATTATTTTTCCTGTTTTTGATGGGTTTAGATGATCATG
>PSMS01000021.1:0-5961 GCA_040290225.1 Patescibacteria group bacterium
TGTAACTTTCGTGCCTTTATTAACTGTCAATTCTTTAGGATTAAAACCTGAATCAGTGATAATAACAACAGATTCTGAAGTGGTTGGCGTAGTTTTTTCTGTTTCTGTTGGGGTTGAGGTTGGTGTTGGTGTTTCTGTTGGTGTTGGTGTTTCAACCGGTAATGGCTGTGGTGCTAAATCAGGAATTTGAGGAGTTAGTTGTCCTACATTTTTCTTTTGCCAAATATAATAACCACCCAATAAGATAACAATCAAAATTCCAAATAAAATAATAAGATTTTTGTTATTCATTATTATAAATAATGCTTTTAATTATCGACCAGGCGTTTAAAATAATTTTCTTCAATTTTTTCCCAATTAACAATATTCCACCAATTCTGAACATATTCAGCTCTTCGATTTTGATATTTCAAATAATAGGCGTGTTCCCAAACATCAAGTCCCATTATTGGTAAATCGCCATTCATTAAGGGATTGTCTTGGTTTAATAATGAGTAAACTTTTAATTTTTTCTCTGAAGTTAAAACAAGCCAAGCCCAACCTGAACCAAAATGTTTTATTGCTGTTTCCGAAAATAAATTTTTAAAATTCTCAAATGAACCAAAGTTTTCTTCAATTGCTTTTCTTAATTCTCCCTGAGGCTCACCACCACCATTTGGTTTCATAATTTCCCAAAACAAAGAATGATTATAATGACCACCGCCATTATTTCTTACAGCAGATCTTATTTCTTCAGGTAATTGATTTAAATTTTTTAAAATTTGTTCAAGTTCTAAATTATGAAATTCAGGATATTTTTCTAAAGCTGAGTTTAAATTGTTAATATATGTCTGATGATGTTTAGTGTGATGAATTTCCATTGTCATTTTATCAATATAAGGTTCTAAAGCATCATAAGAATAAGGCAAATTTGGTAAAGAATAGGGATATTTCATTTTTTATAAAAAATTTTTAATTACGACATTTTTTGACAATAAAATTTTAACTCAGAAAATAAATTTATCAAAAGTTCTTTATAATTTTCCTTTTCAGAATCAAAATTTTCAACATCGGAAAAATAAACAGCATTTCTTAGAGGAATCATTTGAAATTCAATTAAAACAAGCCTTAATTGTTCAATCATTCTTCCCCCACCAAGTTTTCCGACACTTACACCGCAAATACCAACAGGTTTATGATTATATTCTTCATAAAATTCATCTAATAATAATTTTAATTCACCTGGATAGCCATGATTATATTCGGGAGAAACAATAAGAAAACCATTAGCTTTTTGAAAAATTTGAGAAAGTTTATTTCTTTTTTCTTCGCTCATTCCTCCAGTCCAGGGTTTATCTAAATATTCTCTAGGGTCAATTAATAAAACATCAAAACCAAAACTTTTTGCTTCTTTAAAAACAAATTCAGCAACTTTTCTTGAATTATTCCCTTCTCTTCCTGTTCCCAAAATTATTGGAATAAAATAATCCATTTAAGTTTTTACTACTTCAATAATTTCGTCCCCGAATAATTTTAAAAGATCCTTTTTTATCTCACTACTTAATTTTAACCCCTTTTTATATTCTTCATAAAAAATTAAAGAAAATTGATAATTATCAGAATTTAACTCAAAATCTTCTTCAACTTTAAGATCAATTGATTTATTATTAAAATAATTATTTATTAAATCATTAAATTTAGATTTAATTTCGTCAATTGATAAATTCCTTTTAACTTTTACTTTTAAAATAAATTTATGCTTATAACGACTTAAATTCACTATAGAATCAATTGACGAATTAGTTAAATAAACAATGTTATGGTTTTCATCTCTTAAAACTAAATGAAATAACTTTATATCAATAACTTTGCCCATAAACTGTTTATTTATTATTACCCACTCATCTTTTCTGATTTGATCTTGAGAAATAATTATAAAACCTTTGATAATATTTTGAATAAATTGCTGAAGAACAAAAATTACAAGACCAGCAAAAGCACCTAAACTTACTAAAATTGAACCAATTTTTATTCCAAGTTTGGATAAAATAATTGCTATTAAAATTACAAAAAAGATTATATTAACAATCCACCTCAAAATAATAAAATAATTATGAATTTTTTCTTTAATATGATTCTTTTCAAGTTTTTTATGAAATAGTTTTTGTGCTTGGGAAATTATTGTTAAAATAAAAAAATAAATTAAAAGAAAAATAATTATATCTTTAAAAATAACCAATCTTTCTGACAATAATTTCAAAATATTGTTTAGATCCATCCTAAATAATAATTTTACCTAAAATTACTTTCTGTTAAAAAATTTAATAGAGCTCCTGAAGACCAAGCTTGGGGATAATCTGATTCTTTCTCTAAATTTTTTATTTCGATTTTTCCATTAACTACAGCATAATATTCTGGTAAAAATCCCAAATATTTATAAGCAGAAATTAAAGCATTTTTTATAAGATTGTATTCCTTTTGGTAGCCTAATTTTTTTAATCCTTGAGCAATAATCCAGTTGTCATGAGGCCAAACAGAACCAGCATGATAAGAAAGGGGATCAAAATTTTCTTCTAATTCTGAATGAGTCCTAATACCATATTTCGTCCACATATCTTTTGCAAACAATCTTTTAACAACTAAATCAACTTTATTTTTATCAATTATTTCAGTAAATAAAAGGTGGCCGGGGTTGGAGGTAATATACTTGATTTGTTTTTTATCACCATCTAAAGCTAAAGCAAAAAATTTCTTATCTTCCATCCAAAATTCCTTATTAAATTTTCTTTTTAGTTTTTTTGCTCTTTCTTTTAATTTTTGAGAAAACTTTTTGTCTTTGAAAATTATCTTGCTTAAATAAGCTATTTTCTTAAGGGCAAAATATTGATAACCTTGAACTTCAACAATTTCTATTGGTGTTTTTGGTTTAATAAAATCTGAATCTTTCCAGGCTTGATTATAAAGACCATTTGGATTCTTTCTTTCATATTCAATAAATAAGTTTTTATCTTTATCTCCGTATTTTTCAATCCAATTGATTGCTAACTTTATGTTTTTCCAAAATTTTTTAATAAATTTCTTATCTTTCGTCTTTTCAAAATAAAAATAAAACAAAATTAAATAAAGAGGAGTAGAATCAACTGAACCATAATAAGGAAAGGGACCGAATCTTTTGTGGATTTTTTCCTTAAAACTATGTTCATGGATTATTTTTCCTGGTTCTTCTTCTTTTTGAAAATCAATTTTTTTACCTTGTAATTTTGATAAAATTTCTAAAGTTTTTTTACAAATTGAGTTATCGAAATCTAAAAGCTGCCAGGAAACAATTAAAGAATCTCTACCAAATAATTTATTAAATCGAGGAAAACCAGCAAATAAAAATCCTTGGGGGGCTTTTAATACTTCAATTTCATATATTAATTTATTCTCAATTTCTTTGATTTTCATCTGACCTCTATTATAAAACATCAAACTGCAAAATTGTTGTTAATTACAAATTTTAAATAATATTTTTTAAAATCCTTCATTTTTTAATTTTTTAAAAATTAGATTAAAAAAGGGGTAAGTAAAAACTTGCCCCTCAAGTCTAGGGTGTATTGAGTTTAAACTTTTTGTTTTAATTTTTTAATATTTTCTTGATGTTCTGGAGTATTTAACAGACCACATTTTTTATATTTTTTTCCTGAACCGCAAGGACAGGGTTCGTTTCTTCCAATTTTAAATTTTGGTGTTTGAATTTGGATATTATTAAAAAGTTGAAGAAAATGAAAACGAAAAGCTTTAAAAAAGTTTAAAAAAGCATTATAGGCTTCTTCTTTAAAAACAACAATTGGTGATCTTTGGGCATAAGCTTGAAATGAAACCGATTCTTTTAAATGTTCTAAATAATGTAAATGTTCAATCCATAAAAAGTCATAAGTCCTTAAAATTATTTCTTTTAAGAGTTTATTAAATTCTTCACCTAATATTTCTTTGAATTCATTAACTTTCTTTTCAAATTTTTCTTTTATTTTTTCAATATCAGTTTCATTAAAAACATATTTCAAAACATCTTCAGATTCTTTTAAAACTTCTTCAAACTCATTTTTCAAAAATTCTTCGACATCGATCAAACCTAAAAGAACCTTTCTTCTTTCACTGTAAATCCTTTCTCTTTGAGCATTAATAACGTCATCATATTCTAAAATATATTTTCTTGTATCTAAATTAAAACCTTCGACCTTTTTTTGGATTTCATCAAGATGTTTATTTACAAGTTGATGTTCAACTATTGGTTCTTCCGGATTTTGAATTGATAATTTTTTAATGATATCTCTAATTAGTTCTCCACCAAAAACTCTTATCAAATCATCTTCTAAAGAAACAAAAAATTGTGTTTCACCAGGATCTCCTTGTCTTCCAGCTCTTCCCCTTAACTGATTATCAATTCTTTTTGATTCGTGTCTTTCTGTCCCTATAACAAACAAACCACCAAGTTCTTTTACTTTTTTAGCCTCTTCAGGATCAGGTGGATTACCACCTAAAATAATATCAACACCACGACCAGCCATATTGGTAGCTACAGTTACTGCTTTTAATTTTCCTGCTTGAGCAATTATTTCTGCTTCTTGTTCATGTTTTTTTGCATTTAAAACACGGTGAGGTATTCCCTTTTCAGTTAACATTTTTGAAAGAAGCTCATTATTTTCAATTGAAACCGTTCCTACTAAAACAGGTTTTCCTATTTCATATAATTCTTTTATTTTTTCAACAACTGCTTTCCATTTAGCTTCTTTGTTTAAAAATACTTTGTCTGGATGATCTATCCTAATACAAGGTTTATTAGGAGGTATTTGAACAACTTCAAGATTATAAACTGCTTTAAACTCTTCCTTCGAAGTAAAAGCAGTACCAGTCATTCCAGCTAATTTTTTATATTTTCTGAAAAAATTTTGAATAGTAATTGTTGCTATTGTTCTTGATTCTGGTTTAATACTTACTCTTTCTTTAGCTTCTATTGCTTGATGCAATCCTCCTGACCAACGACGGCCAAACATTAATCTTCCAGTAAATTCATCAACAATAATCACTTCATCGTCTTTAACAATATAATCTTTATCTTTTTGATAAATATAATTGGCGATCAAAGCTTGTTCTAAATGATGAGTTGCTCTAATGTCTAAAGTTTCAAAGGGATTGTAGCCTAAAATTTTTTCTAATTTATTTAAACCTTCTTCTGTTAGATAAGCTTTTTTTAATTTTTCATCTAAAGTAAAATCAATATCTTTTTGTAAGCTTTTAGCAATTTTATCATAAAAATAATAAAGCCTTGGATCTTCAACTTCGTAGCCACCAATAATTAAAGGAGTTCTAGCTTCATCAATTAAAATACTATCAACTTCATCAATTATTGCATAATTTAAATCTTTAACTTGAACAATTTGATCAGGATGAGTAGCTAAATTATCTCTTAAATAGTCAAAGCCAAATTCATGATTAGTTCCATAAACAATATCAGCTAAGTAGGCTTCTTTTCTACTTATTGGTCTTAAAAATTGAGGAAAGATCTTAAAAGATCCCAAGGTATCTCTTTCTTTTTCTAAGTTTTCTATATTTTCTTTAAAATTAGGATCGTAAAGATAAGCAGCCTCATGAACAAGACAAGCTACTGATAAACCGAGAAAATAATAAATTTGCCCCATCCAAACTGTATCTCTTTTTGCTAAATAATCGTTAACAGTAACAATATGAACTCCATCTCCAGTTAGAGCATTTAAATAAGCAGCTAAAGTTGCTGTAATTGTTTTTCCTTCACCAGTCATCATTTCAATTACCATTCCTTTATGCAAGCCAATTCCACCTAAAAGCTGAACATCAAAATGTCTTTGCCCCAAAGTTCTTTTTGCTGCTTCTCTGACAACAGCAAAAGCTTCAGGTAATAAATCGTCCAATTTTTCTCCTTTTTTTAATCTTTCTTTAAATTCAAAAGTTTTCTCTTTTAAT
>PSMS01000003.1:0-37992 GCA_040290225.1 Patescibacteria group bacterium
AATGCTGTGGCAGAACACCCTCGCGGGCAAGGAACTCCACCCCCGTTATCGCTTCTTGCCCCTAGACACGAAATACTTCAAGGACCTGGAACTCCGGATCATTGGACTTTTTGACGACCTGGACGCCGCTCTGGACGGCTGGCTGGTCCACAGCGAGAACTACCAGGCACTGAACACGATGTTGCCGAAGTTTCGCGGGCAGGTGAAGTGTATTTACATTGATCCGCCGTATAACTCTCCGGAAACCGAGATTCACTATGTGAATAGGTTCCGGGATGCTTCGTGGATAACTCTTATGGAGAACCGCCTTGAGAAAGCAAAGGAATGGTTGCAAGAGCATGAGTCCGTTGTTTTTGTGGCAGTGGATGACTATGAAGTCATAAACCTTGGTGGACTGTTGACACAAAAACTAGCTGACTTTGATATAAATATTTTTGTGGTAGTCCATCACCCCCAAGGATCACCAAAGAACAATGTCTCAAGAATACACGAGTACACATTCGCAGCGATCACCCAAGGTGACGATTTGCTTCGAGTCCCGCGACCATCAGGTCATTCCAATGAAAGGCCTTTTATGCGCACAGGAACGGCTATCAACAATTTTAGGCACGGTCGCCCTAACAGCTTCTACGCGATAGTGGTTGATCCTTCCTCTGAGCGAATTGTGAGTATTGAAGATCCGCCGCCGATGGGAGCAAATTATCCGACAGAGCCTACATCAGAGGGTTATTTGCGGATTTACCCCATAGATTCCCAGGGACGCGAGCGAGTATGGAGGAAAACGGCAAATACCGCACGCAAGATGCTGCTTCAAGGGAAACTTCTTTGTCGTCGGACACGGTCGGGATTTACCATTTTTGAAGAGGCGACTGTGGATTTTATCAAGCCAGTCAGCGTTTGGACAGACAGCCGATATAATGCTGGGACACATGGAACTAGCCTGCTCGCCGATTTGTTTGGGACATCTGATGTGTTTTCTTACCCTAAGTCACTATATGCGGTACAAGATTTTATCGCCTCGGCTACTCATGAAGAACCCGAAGCCTTGATCCTCGACTTCTTCGCCGGCTCCGGCACTACGGGCCATGCGGTCATCAACCTGAACCGACAGGATGGGGGTAAGCGCAAATACATCTTGGTGGAGATGGCGGACTACTTCTACACCGTCCTGCTACCGCGCATCAAGAAGGCGGTCTTCTCGGACAAATGGCGGGACGGCAAGGCACAGCCGGAAGGGAAGGGCATCAGCCACTTCGTGAAGTATTACGAACTGGAGCAGTACGAGGATGTCTTGCGTCGGGCAAGCTATGCCGACGATGCGGACCTCTTCAGCGACCCCAACGAGCCGGTGCGCTATCTCTTCCTGCGGGACACCAAGATGTTGGACAATGCCGAGACAGGCGAGAAAGTAATGGAAGTGGACCTGGAGAAGGGCACAGTGAAGGTGGACCTGAGCAAACTCTACCGGGAAGGGGATCGGGACATCATTGACCTTGCCGAGACCCTTTCCAATCTCACAGGCAAGTGGATCAGGCGCATCCACCCCGACCCTGAAGAGCCCACCAAGCCCGGCAAGGTGGAGTTTCAGGATGGCACCGAGATTGACTTAAAGAACCCGGATTGGCGGTTGATAAAACCGCTAATCTGGTGGTGAGCTGGTGGAGATGGCTAACATGCGGATTTACCTTCAGCAAATGGTGGAAGCGATCCGAGACGACGACCTGCCGGCGAACTGGCAGGGTATGGACTTGGAAACCTTTTCTCGGGAAAAACGCCTCTGGGACTACCAGCAAAAAGCCCTTAAAAACGCCTTAAAACTCCTCTGGAAGTACTACGAGGATTTCGGGGACTTTCGTCCTGGCGAAGATTTAAGCATCAACGCCGAGCGTAAGCGAAAACTCTGGCAGTGGTATCGGGATAACGGCCTTTCGGCTTCTTTGGACATAGAGATAAAACCTGGCCATCGCATTGGAGGTCTTCTCCGAGAATACTACCCCGTAACGGACGGCAAAATCGCCTACGAGCATTTCATCAACCGTGCCTGTTTCTGGATGGCTACGGGCAGCGGGAAGACCTTGGTTATCGTGAAACTCATTGAACTCCTGTGGCACCTGATGCGGCGGGAAGAGATCCCCAAGAACGACATCCTGGTGCTGACCCATCGGGACGACCTGCTGGAGCAACTTGAACGGCATGTGGAAGAGTTTAACGAGGACCGAGGGGATTTTCGCATCATCCTTAGAGAATTGCGGTATTATGCCTCTGCCCTGCGGGAAGCCTCCCTCTTTCGGGAACAGGCAGTTACCGTCTTCTACTACCGGTCCGACAACCTGAGCGATGAGCAGAAGGAAAAGATTGTAGACTTCCGCAACTACGATAACGATGGCCGGTGGTATGTGTTGCTTGACGAAGCCCACAAGGGAGATAAGGAAGAATCCAAGCGCCAGCACATCTATGCCATCTTATCACGCAACGGCTTTCTCTTCAACTTCTCCGCCACCTTCACCGACCCTCGGGACATCGTCACCACCCTTTTCAACTTCAACCTTTCCGAATACATCCGGGCGGGTTACGGGAAACACATCTGTATTCTCAAGCAGGAGATGCGGGCTTTCCGGGATGGGGAAGACTATAACGGCGACGAGAAGCAGAAGGTGGTGCTCAAGGCACTTTTGATGCTGGCCTATGCCCGAAAGGTCTATGAAAACAGGCAGGACAAAAGCGCCTATCACAAGCCGCTGATGCTTGTTCTGGTGAATTCCGTCAACACGGAAGACGCCGATTTGCTTCTGTTCTTTAGAGAACTGGAGCGCATCGGGAAGGGGGAGATTTCCGAATTGGCTCGGGCGAAAGTTGAGCTCCTGAAGGAGGAGCGTCCCCCCTTCGTGTTCGAAGAGGAGGGCGCCGAGATTGATGAAAGCCTGCTTGGTAGCCTGACGCCGGAAGACCTGCTTCGCCTTGTCTTCAATGCTGAAAGCCCTGGTGAGATAGAAGTCTTGGTGCGCCCTTCCGACCGCAAAGAAATGGCGTTCAAACTCAAGAGCACTGACCGTCCCTTCGCCCTTATCAAGATCGGCGACATCTCGGGCTGGCTCAAAGAAAAACTCGCCGGCTACGAAATCAACGAGCGCTTTGATGACGAAGGATATTTCACTCGCCTAAATGAGGAGGATTCAGAGATCACCATCCTCATGGGCTCCCGAACCTTCTACGAGGGCTGGGATTCCAACCGCCCCAATGTGATCTGTTACATCAACATCGGGGTCGGGGAGGATGCCCGGAAGTTCATCCTCCAGTCTATCGGCAGGGGGGTGCGCATCGAGCCGATAAAGGGGCAAAGGAAGCGCCTTCAGTTTCTTTACAACGCCGGCCTCGTGGATCAGGACAGGTTCAGGGGGTTAGAGCCGGCTGCCAAGGCGCTGGAGACCCTCTTCGTCTTCGGGACGAAGCGCGAGGCTTTGAAGACGGTTGTGGAAGGCTTGAAACAGGAACACATGCGGACCGGAGAGCGTCAACTCACCCTTTTTGAAGTGAATCCCACAGCAAAGGACAAATTGTTACTGGTGCCTGTTTATCAGCTGTCGGAAACGCCCCTTGCCGCAAGAAGGGAGCTGTCCAAGTTCCCCATTGAGAGTGGGGAGCTGGATCTGCTTCGCCGTTTTGTGGAGAGCACCGACGACCGTGTGCTCCTGATGCTGGGAAATGGAAATCTTGAGCCCCACAGCCTTCGGCTTCTCAAAAGCAGTTTCTCCGAGCCCGAGCGTTTCTACCGGACCGACGGACAGCGGTCTGGCGATGTTGTCCGTTTAATGCAGAGGGTGGCAGAGTATCTCGCCATCCGGCCTGAAGAGATAAAGAAGCTGAAGCCCTTGGAGGACGAAATCCGTCACTTCCGTCACATCATCGTGACGCTGGAGGATCTGAAAAAACTGGAAGAACTGGAAGAGAAGATGCAAAGGGTCAAGTCTTTCAAGGTTCGGAAGGCAACGTACAGTTATGGCAAGTCAAGCATTATCATCAAGCACATCGCTCAGCATTACTACCTGCCTGTAGTTGTTGCGGAAAGTGACCGGGTGGACTACATCCGCCACATTATCAAAACTCAGAGTGAACGCCAGTTCATTGAGAAATTGGAAGAGTATCTTTCCCAGCCGGACAACAGCTTTCAATTGTTTGACTGGTGGATGTTCAGCAAGATTGACGAAAACCTCGATGACGTCTACATCCCCTACTATGACCCCAATGCCAATCGCATCGCCCGATTCAAGCCCGACTTCATCTTCTGGCTACAAAAAGGCTCGGACTATTTCATTGTTTTCGTGGACCCTAAGGGGACGGAGTATCGGGATGCCGACCGCAAACTGGAAGGGTATCGGATGGTATTTGAGGAAGAGGGTCGTCCCAAGGAATTCAATTACAATGGAATCAAGGTGCGCGTGCTCTGCTTTTTGTGGACAATAGATCGGGCACTGATTTCCGGCAACTTTAAACAGTACTGGATAGACGAAAAATACGGGTTCGATTATTTAGTTAAACGAATCGTGAACCATCTGAGGGGCCGTTCCGGAAAGACTTACGGCCCTGAAGGAAATCCGGGCGGCCACCGAGGCGGAACTTCAGCGCCTGGAGCGGGCGATATTAGATAAGACGTTTCGGAGGAGGTGTAAGGAGATTGAGGGGTATCGAGAAAAACGAAGTCAACGAGGCCTTTAAGATTCTCCTGGAGGAGATCGAGGCGATCGTTAATACATTGAACGAGGAAGGCGCGCAGGCTTTCCAGGCTAGCGATTATGAAAAAGCTAAATCCGCTTGGTATATACTATCCTATTACAAGCTTTTAAACGATTTAGGTGATTAAAAATTTAAAATAAAGAGTTATAACATAACCCGAAACGTGAAAAGCCTATCGTTGGGTAATTTTTGTCCAAATTTAAATTTTGTGTATGGGGTATAAAAAATTCTTACAAAATTTTTTAACTTTGTTCTACTTCTTCTTCTAAGTATCGGTGTGGGGTAACTTTATCCAAAATGTCGTTAAAATATTGTTAATTGTAATACCTGTTTTATTTTGGCTAAATAACTTCGGGATATTTAAAAGTCTTTTCCAATCTAAATTTTTGCCAAAACTCTCTTTTTAAACTCTAAAAATCTATTTTCCTTGATTGCTTTTCTTATTTCTTTAAATAAATTCATTATCCAAAAAATATTATGTTCAACCAAAAGCATAATTCCATAAATTTCTTTTTCTTTTAATAAATGACAAATATAAGCTCTTGAATAATTTTGACAAACATTGCATCGACATTTAGGATCAATTGGTTTTTTATCAAGCAAATATTTTGAACTTCTTAAATTAATTCTTCCTTTATAACTAAAACCAGCGCCATGCCTTGCCCATCTTGTTGGAATTACACAATCAAATAAATCTATTCCTCTTTCAATTGAATTAAAAATATCATTAACTTCTCCAATCCCTAATAAATGTCTTGGTTTATTTTCGTCCAAAAGCGGAATTGTCCATTCTAAAACTTTAATCATATCTTTTTTACTTTTTCCTAAACTTCCACCAATTCCAAAACCAAAAAAGGGAAGAGAATTAATAAATTTTGCTGACTCCTTTCTTAAATCTTCATATTCTCCTCCTTGAACAATTCCAAACATTACTTGTTTTTTATTTTTCCCAAATACTTCTAAACATTTTATTGCCCAACTGTGCGTTCTTTTTAATGCTTTTTTTGTATATTCGTAATCAGAAAGAGGAGAGGTGCATTCATCAAAAGCAAAAATAATATCAGCTCCCAAAATTTTTTGAACTTCAATTGAAATTTCAGGCGACAAAAACAATTTTTTTCCATTATAAGGAGAAATAAACTCAACCCCATCATCAAAAATTTTGACTAAAGATTTATTTTTTACAACTTGATGCTCTTTTTTAAATTGATTTTCATCAGGAAAAATATCAGCAATCTTACCAACTCCATGCTCTAAGCCAAAACCCAAACTAAAAACCTGAAAACCACCACTATCAGTCATTAATGGTTTATTAATATTTAAAAATTTATGAAGACCACCAAACTTTTTAACAATTTTGTAGCGCTCGTTATGAAAAAAATGGAAAGTATTGATCATAAAAATTTCAGCACCAAAATTTATTGCTTTTTTAAAACTTAATCCTCTAATTGCTCCTTTGGTAGCAACAATAGCTAAGTTAGGAGTATGTAAAATTCCGTGGGGTGTTTTTAAAATTCCTAATCTTGCTTTTGTTTTTTTATCTTTTTTTAAAATTTTAAATTGAAACATCAGTAATAAATTGTTTTAACTAATGGTTCAGGTATTTTCATTTTTATTTTATTGGCGATCGACCACAAAATTGTATCTAATTTATAAGATGGTATTTTTATTTTTTGAGAAATTTCTTCTCCTAAAATAATTGTTGCCATTCTTAATTCAATTTCAAACAAGCTTTTACTTTTTATAATTTTTCTTTTTTTAATTTTTTGAAAATAAATTTTTGATGGAACTATTAAATTAAAATTTAAAAAAAGTTGTGGTAATTTATAATCAGCAAATACTGTTAGTTCTGAAAGCTCATTTTCATATTTTTTAGTTAAATTTTTTGCAAGAATCAATTCATAATATAAAAGTTGGTTTGGTTTGAGAAAATAAAAATTTTTGTAATAGTCTTTAAATTTTCTTAGCTTACAAAGTTTTAAACAAAAATTCAAAGGCTTTTTATTTTCTTCAAAATAGTTATTGAAATCATTATCGTAAGATTTTAAAAAATTAAGAGCTTCTTTAAAAATCTGATAGCGCAATTTCGCCAAACCAATTTTTTCTTTAGGTGAGATAATTTTTTTAAAAGTTTGAAAGTCAATATTTCTATAGTTTTTTAAAAATAACTCTTTAGTTCTTTCTAAAAGTCCATAAAAACCTTTTTGATTTTTATACTGCCAATTGTTTTTGAATTCCCACAATCTAAAATCCAAGCTCCTTAAAATAAAAATAAAATTAGCCAGTTCATTTTTTTCGATTTTTTGAAGCAAAGATATAAATTTTTCATTTTCGTTAATTTCTTTTAGAGATTGTTTTTTGAGCCAATTTAAAAAATCTAAATTTGTTTCTTTAATCTTTAAAATCTGAAAATTATAATTTTTGATTTTTTGAAAGATAAAATTTTTTAATCCAATCATTTATATTTATAATTTTAATAGAAAAAAGACCGTGATCTAAGAAGGAATAAAAAATGAAACTTTATTGGACAAAACATTCTGAAAATAAGATTAAATTTTATAGTTTATCAAAACAAAGATTAAAAAGAATTTTAAATAGACCTTATCGTATTGAAGAAGGAATCGCACCAAATACAATTGCAATGATGCAACCTACGAAAATTATTAAAAAGGGAAATAAAAAAATATGGAAACAAGAGATTTGGATAATGATTCAAAAAACTGAAGAATCTATTAAAGTAATTTCTGCTTGGAAATATCCCGGTATAAGTCCGCAATCAAACCCAATCCCAATTGAAATCATTAAAGAATTAAAAGACGAAGGATTGATTTAAAAATTTGGTATAATATAGTTATTAAGCAGACTTTAGTTATTCAAATTTTATTCCGGGGTAGTTCAGTGGTAGAACGCGCGGCTGTTAACCGCGATGTCGGAGGTTCGAATCCTCCCCCCGGAGCCCAACAGAAAAACGACTGAATAGATTTTAATTGTACATTAAGTATCTGATTATTACGTAATCTTCTTGACAAGGTTTCTTTGTTTAGGTTATAATATATCTTAGAACACTACAAAGGAGGTGGAAAAATGAGTCAGAATCAGGAGAAGTGCGAGAGGTTCTACATCCCCCTTGAGGAGGCGAGGGCCTTGCTTGAGGAGCGACGGCAACAAGGATGGACTCTAAAAGTTGAAGAATATTGGAGAAAGAAGAGGGGGATACAATTCCCGGAGGAGCTATCGAACCTCAATGATTTGGCGGGCTTTTTGGCCCGCCACCTCGCAACAGCGAGGTATGAGGATTTCGCTTTCATCCTCTTAACCAAGAGGGCAGGATTGAAACCGACGTGGCTTACCTATACAGCAGACAGGTTTGTGACCTGTTCGCCGGTTAAGGTAAGTTACCTGTGCCCCAAGATAGTGACAGGTTTTGGACGTCGGGGTGGTCCAATTCTGCGAAAATACCGACTGGCGAATCCGAGAGTCGCAGAAAGGAAGCGTCTCTGCGACATCCGGATAAATACCGGAAAAAAGCTTGTCGATTGGCATCGACGGCGTCTTGAGGCAGTTTATCCGGGAGCTAATGTGGTTGATTTCTCCCGTGTTTTTCAGGCTCGTGGTAACGCGCAGGGGTACTATCCCTTGTTTCTTTCGCTAGCTGTCGCCCACGGGGTCCTCTTTGAAGACTTTCATGGAGGTGAAAGCGGGGAAAGACTAAACTCCTTTACAAAGGAGGTATTCGAGCCAGCCTTCGACGAGGTAACCAATACATTCGGTGTCCAGCCGCTTATCGTCAAGCTTCCATGGTGGCCGGAACTTGGATACTATCCCTCTATAAAGCTCGCAACAAACTGGCGCAACCATCGCAGCATCCTCAAAGACCTCCTCTCTTAAGCTAAGTGGGGGCGAGTGTACTCGCCCCCTATTTTTTCACTTTTATATACTATAATTAAGAAAAATATGATGACTCCGCGAGACCTAAAAAATTTTATAATTGATTTATATAATTTAGGTGAAAGACAGTTTGAAAAAGAAAGGATGGCGAAAGAAATGATCGAAGAGAGACTTAAATCTTTTAGAATCCCTTATACTTTGGAAAAATTTACTACTTCAATTCCGCTTATCGAAAAGGCAATTCTTAAACTAGACGGACGCCCTGTACCTTGTGTAGCAACCTCAATGGTAAGCGGAAATATCAATAATCCAAACCACCTCATTAGCTCTTTAACCAGTTCTCAAAATTTTTTATTTGTTGAAAATATAAATTTTAATCCCTTATGCCCAAAGATTTCGCGTAGTAATCATTATTTTGCTCCTGCTATCGCTGTTCCACGCTATGTTGTGCCCAAAATATTCCGTGCTAAAAAGATAATCGGCAAAGTTCGTGTTAAAAAAACAAATCATCTATCTGCAAATATTCTCGTTGGCAATTGGATAAACCCCCGTTACCTTATATTTTCTCATTATGATTCTATTTATGGCGGTGCAGTAGACAATGCCAGTGGAACTGCACTTTCACTCTTTCTTGCTGTTAATAATTCAAATCTACTAAAACAAACTCTTTTTGTATTTTCAGGTAACGAAGAACTTTCTTACGACAAACCAATTTATTGGGGTCATGGTTACCGCGTTTTTGAAGAGCGACATAAACACCTCTTGGAAAAAGCAAAAAAGATATTAATTCTTGACTGCCTTGGCTTTAGTAAAACATTTTTTATCAACAAAGAAGAAATCGTGCGTTTAGGATTTCCAGTTAATTGTCTTCAAAAAATTATCTCAAAGACTTGGATAGTTGCTGGTGATATACAAAAATTGATGAGATTTTATCACAGTGAACTTGACAAACCCTCACTCATCAGCGAAAAAGAATTAGTTAAAGCAGCTGCCGAGATTATTAGTAAATTAAGATAAAATTATAATAAAGAAGTAGATTTTCTTAAATTTTAAATCACTCTGCTGTTTTTTCAATATCTTCTATTTCTTTTTTCACAAATTTTTCTGCGTTGTCTAAATCTTTTTTAAGCTTATTAATAATTTTTTCCTCTTCTTCGGTAAGTTGACGTTTTGAACGCGCTTTTTCCAGCATCTCGATCTGTTCAAGAATATCTTCTTTTAGGAAATCAAAAGCTTTGTGAAGTGCTTGTTCCGCTTCACCAACTTCCTTTTTCACTTTTTTCTTAAGGACTGTAAACTTATGCCACCAGTAATACAACAGATAGACAAGTAAGAAAATGAGCGCGATAAGCGGAACAATGACTGCGAGAAACTCTATAGCCCGAGATCCGATTCTAAACAATATAGGCTGTTCTACTATTATTGTAACTTTTTCACTGGGATTGCTTTTCGCGCCTCTTGCGTCTGTTACTTCAGCCCATGCAGTATAAATACCTTTTGCTAATTTATCCTCTATAACAAAAGTAAAATTTCCATCTTGATCGCTTTTTACAGAATCATTTTTGAGAGCACCTTTTTCATGTCGAAGCCAGAGTGATATCTGGGCGTTCGGATATTTTGTTTTACCTTTGATAATAAGAATTTCTTCGCTTGCTAATTTCTTTGGATAATCAGTGATAATTGGTGGTTCTAATGGTTCAATGATAAAATCAGCGAAATTTGTTGTTGAATTACCAGCTTTATCTACAGCTTTAACAATCAAAGTGTATTTTCCTGGTTTTAAAACTGGTGTTTCGTATCTGTGGCTTCCATCATCTCTCCATATCTGTTGAACTTGATTGTCAATTTGAACTTCATAATAATCAATACCGGAAGTTTTGTCACTGGCATTAAAAATAAATCTTACTTTTGGCTCAGTCAAATCCGCTCTTGGTATTTCAGTTATTTCCAATCGTTCTGGTTTTTCTGTATCAATTTGAAATCTAAAATGAGAAATCCTTCCCCAGCCATGTTTATTTTGGAATTGAACATGAAAATACCAAATACCATCAGCTAAATTTTCTAATTGCTTTTCAGAAATGGGCGGTTCATAAACTACTCTTGGCTCGGAATTGGGAAATTTATCATAAAGCAATCGGACTGCAGTTACATCAGCTGGTAATTGCCAAGAAAATTTTGGATTTGGATTTTTGTACCATTTATTTGGATCAGGGTGAGTAGGAGAGGAAATAATTGGAGCAGGTGGAACTCCAACAAGGGGGGCTGCAGATTCGCTAGAAGGAAGTTCTTCAACTGGTGGAGTAACAAATGCAGGTTTTATAGTATAAGTTCCTCCACTCATCTGAGCTAAAACATTTGTTCCCTCACCATCATTAGCTAAAACAGCTCCAGAAAAAAATTTAATTTCGGTTGTTCCTTCTTGTAAAGCCTTAAATTTTAAACTTATTATTTTTCCATTATTACCAATGAAACCAGGATTAAAAATTATCCCTTCTAAAAAAACTTCGCCAAGATCATTATCAAATCTTGGCTCTTGAACCCACAAGTTTATTTTTGAATCTGCTTTTGATAAAGAAATAATTCTTAAATAATTTGGATCGAATTTTATTTTAACAGAAATAGCATTTATTGATTGGTCGGGAGAATTAACAAAAAGAGTAATTGTAAAGGTCTCACCGATATTCACTGATTTTGATTGAGGGCTTAAAATTAAATCAGCAGAAAAAACAGATCGGGGTGCAATAAATAAGAAAAAAATACTTGAAAGCAATGAAAAAATTATCAAGAATTTATAACTATAATCATTTTGTTTAATTCTCGAAATCTTCATTTAAATTTATTATAATATTTTTGTGTTCTCTATGGAAAAATTAATTTTTTAAAAACGATGAAAAGTATTATAGCAAAAATAATAATAAATATAATTTCATCCCCAACAAAAAGATTTTTTGGTGTTAAATATTCAATCCTTTCATTACCAGCCCGATCGATTGCCTTAACAAAAATAAAACTTCTTAAGGTTTGATCTTTAATCAGATAAGGAGATTCAACAATTTGAAAATCTTGTTCGCTGATTTTTGGTTTTAAAACGAAAAATCTTCCTGGTTTTTCGGCAACTTCATAATGAGAAATGCCTGATTGTTTATCTTTGGCTTCAAAAATTAAATAATTAATTCCATCAATATTTACAATTTCAGGTTTAAATTCTTCAGGAGGAAAATTATCTTTTACTTCATAGAATGTTTTTCCAATGCCAGGAATAATTTTTATTTTCAAATTTTTAAAATTTAATTTATCTTGAGTTCCATAGCCATCATTTAATAAAGTTTTAGAGTTTGATAAAAATTCTATTATTATTTGTTTTTCATTTTTTACTTCATTAGGTGATGATAAGATAATACTTGCCAATTTTCCTCTTTTTCCGATATAACCGCCGGGAATAATTCCACTAAATTTTACTATATCACCAATATTTTCACTTCTCCTTTCTAAATATGGTTTTTCTAACCAGAAACTGATTATTGAATCACCAATAAAATAATCTTTGAAATTTAAATCTTTTGGTAAAGCAATTTCTGTTTCCAAAGCATTAATAGAATTTCCCTCAGTATCAATATAAACATCAACAACTATATCTTCTCCCGCAATATAATTATTTCTAGATTCTAAATAAAGTGTTGAAGCCCAACTAGTAGAACCTAAAAGGTTGGCTACCAGAAACGATAAAAAAATAATTTTTTTACAACTCTTCATTTTAAAAAAATTTTTTAAAATTAATTTTAACATTTTTCATTAACCCGTCCACCAATAAGCTAAAATACTAAAGTCACTTAAATTAACTTTACCATCATTATTTAAATCTGCTCTCTTACATTTTTCTGTTAATTTTCTTTTATAACAATAAGCCATAATTGAAAAATCAACTAAATTAACTCGACAATCATTATTTAAATCTGCTTTAATATTACAAACAGCTGGTTTTTTCAAAATTGTTTTTTCTCCAACCTTAAAGGCAACAGCTCTTGAATAAGGCGAGGTAATAACTAAACTTCTTTCTTTATAGGTTGATTTGGATTTTGTTAAATGTTCACCTATTTCTAAGTCGGTAGTATTTAAAGAATAAAAATAACCTCCTTGTTCATCAGCATAAACTTTTAAGAAAATTTCATTTTCTGAGCTTATATTGATTAAAATTTCAGAATTGGGTACACTAAAACCAAAAATGCTAATATCTTCCCCCTTTTTAACATCTGTTTTATCAACATCAATTGTTGGTGAGAGAAAAACTCCGGTGATATTAATTGTTGAACCAGCAGAAACAAATGTTGGAAAAGTAAATAAATTTGTTCTTAGACCTTTTTTGTCTTCTCCATAAACAGAAAATAAATAACTGCCAGGATTAAGATTTGTCAGTCTTATTTGCCATTTTCCGTCTCTTTCAGCTCTGGTAGTTGCTTTTATAATACCATCAGATAAAATAGTAATTTCAGAACCGGGTGCTGCTAAACCAGAAATTATAACATCTCCTGTTTGCTGATAAGGAAAAAATCCACCGCCTCCACCACCAGAAGGAGGAGAAACAAAACAACGAGAAGTATTAAAAGTACAATTGGGATTACAAGTTAAAGTACCACCAAAATATCCTAAACTAACACAATTTTGTCCTCCTAAATCACCACCATCACATTCTTCCCCGGGTTCTTTAATATTATTTCCACAAACACCTTTCACAAAAGCAGTAATTTGGACATTACCAGCTCCAAAAATTTCAAATTTAAAATATAACAAAAAGATTATTAAAAAAAATAAAAAGAAAAATTTTTTCTTTTCTAATCTTAAATAATCTTTCATCAATTTAATTCTAACACCAAAAGATTTCGTTTTTTATGTTTTTACGAATCGCTCTTTAATGCTTTTTTAATAATCCATTGATTATAAGCTCTAATTAGACGAGGTAAAACTAAAACTAAGAAAATAATAACAAATAGCAAAATAATTGTAAATTTAAGAGGAAAAACAAAAATCCAAAAATTATAATTTAAAGATTGAGCATTATCTTTGCCGTAATTCATTGAAAGCAAAACATGATAGGGTCCAAAAGCAAAAGGCCCTTCCCATTTATTTTCTAAAATTTTTTCTTTATGAGGTAAAATTTGTAAAATTCTTGGATTAATTGAAAGAATTGCTTTGGTTCTTCCAAAAATATCTTTAATTATCCAATTTCCTTCTGGTCTAATATAAGTATTTCCCTCATTTTTAACCGTTACTGCAAATTTTATCGGAAATCTGAAATTAAATACTTGGTAATCAATTTTAGAAAAACTTGCTTTTTCAATAATATTGCCGGCAACATTAAGATAAATTAATGAACCAACACGAGTTACAATACCAACTTGTCCTTCTTTTTCTTGAAGAGGCTTGTTTTGAAGCCATAAAACTAAAAAATGTCCTCCAGGTGGAGCTGATTGAGGAATATTAATCTCTACATCAACATATTTTAATTCTTTAGGTTTTAATTTTATTGATTTCGGTAATTGAAACCAATCTTTTTCAGGAGGATTTTTGTAAAAATTTTTAACTTCACCATCTTCAGTAAAACCCTCAAGATCAAAAATAAAATTATCTTCAAAATCAGAATCGTTTCTAACAAAAAATTGTAATTTAATTTTTTCACCAGGACTAGCGTTAATTTCAACCTTAGCTGGTCCAACAGTTAAAGCAAGTGAATCTTTAGAAAAAAACAAAAATCCAATTATTAAAACAATGAATAAACACGATTTCTTTACCATATTTTTTAATTTTATTTTTTTTAATTTGATGTGCAGGAATAAGTAATTGTATCACTATAAGAACCTGCAAGAGTAAGACCAGAAATGGCTGCTTTATGTCTAACAACAACCTCACGATTAGCTGTTGGCGCTGAAGATGAAGCTAAAGGAATAGTAGTTGTTGTTAATCCACCAACAGTGTTTCCACTAAATGAATGATTATATCTTGGATTTAAACTAAGAGTAGAACCCGAACCAGCGGTAGTAGTTGCTGCTTGAATACCATAACCCTCTGTACCGGCAGATAAATTTGCTGTTGGTGGAAAACCTGCTGCTGGTGAGGGAATTAAATGAGTAGGACTAGTTGATTTGTATAAACCACCATTAGTACCGTCGCCTTGATCCCTCACGCTTAATGTACATCCTGAAGCAGGGTTACAAGAAATTGTTGTTGTAACATTAGGAATTGATGTAAAAACATTCGAAGTATCGATAGTACCAAAGGCTGTTGTTGAAGTTGAAACCGTACAAGTAATCGAAGTAGCGACTGTAGCAGTAACATTTACTACTTGTTGACCGGAAAGATATTCAGGAGAAAACAAGTAAAATGAGAAAAACAATCCTAAAAGAAAAATAAAAATTACAGGTTTTTCCCGATAAATATCCATTTTATCAGCTAAATAAATAAATTAAATTCGACCCTCTTTATAATTTATTATATTTTATTTTCTTAAACTTAAAAAATTATTGTGGATAATTAAAGAGCTGAGCAGGAATAAGTAATTGTATCACTATAAGAACCCGCAGGGGCCAGAAAGGAAACGGCTGCTTTATGAATAATTGTTATAACTTGATTAGAAACAGCTATACTTGAAGTTGCTAAAACTTGTGGGGTTAATGTTAATCCACCAACATTATTTCCGCTTTTATTATATTTAGGATTAATATTAATACTTGGATTAGTTGTTGTTGCTTGGATTCCGTAGCCATCAGAACCAGCAGTTAAAAGAAGATCAGCAGATGGAATTAAATATGATGGAGCTGTTGATTTATAAAGACCAGGATTAGAACCATTACCAGCATCATTAATAGTAACCTGAAAACCAGCAGGACTTGTAATTGTAAGATTAATATTAGGAGAAGAAGTCGAAACAGAACTTGGTGATAAATCCGAAAAATTTGTTGTTGTTGCTGAAACTGAACAAGAAATTGATAGGGCTGCGGTAGTAATTTGCGGAATAACTAAATAACTATCTAATAAGGTACCATCACTTTTAACAATCCGGAAACAATAAGTGGTATTTGCTGATGCTCCATTATCTTTTAGCGAAAAATCCCATTTACCGTCTTGGCCCGAAGGAATAGCCGCCACCGAGTTGGTAAAATTATTCAGTTCTTCGTAGGTTTGATTAACAATTGTATCCGCGCCATGAGTTGGGTCATTGACATTAGCAGTCAAAGCTACGCCATCAGCTGGTGTTGGGTTGTCGTTATAAGCAATAACAGTTGATGTTGTCACATCCACATAGGTCTCGCCGGAAAAGCCGGTATCGCATAAATTATCAGCTCCTCGCTGAGCAAACTGTAATTTAAATTCTTGTCCATTTATTGCCAATTGATTGCCACCAATATGTAAAAGCATTCTTAAGCGAAAAGCAGCGCCAGGAGAACTAAGCGTAGCTGGCGTATCTTGAGCTGCTAAAGGTGTTCCCACATCTGTTGAGTCAAGATTATTGAAAAAGCGGTAGGCAGACTGAGTAAAAGTTGGCATTGCAAGACTTATGACTAAAAGTTTAGTTTCTCCATTTATTCCTGTGCCTGAAGCTAAAGCAGTCACTTGATAACTGGCATTGGCTGGAGCAGAAGGATGACGCCATAAAAGACCAAAACCTCGCATCCTAAAAGATGAACCACTTGCTCCATATTCAAAATTAAATTGGTTAGAAGATTGAGTTACACCTCCTGTTTTTAATCTAATGTTGCCAGCGTTAATTGTTCTAACAGCATTAACAGTATTGATAGTATCAATTCCAGCAATAATTACATTTTCGCCAGCCGGTAAGGTAGTGTTTAATGTTCCGATTATTGTCTCGCTAGTGCCAATCGAGACATTTGGGGTATCTAAAAACTCGCTATTTAAGCCCTGCAAAACAATTATTTTTGCTTCGCCATTAACACCAGCGGCTGAAGCTGAGGCAGTAACAGTGTAAGTTGGGTTAGCCGGCGCTCCGACATCTCTAGCAATTAACATATAACCCATACTTCGAATTGCTCCACTTGCTATTTCTAAAACAATAGCATTTTGATTACTTGATAATACTTGTGTTCCTCTCTTTAATTTTAAATTACCAGCCGAAATGTTTCTGGAGCCTGCAGTACTGGTGTTATCGGCCTGAAAAATAGCAATGACTATATTATCACCAGCTGGTAGATTTGGGCTATGAGTCAAAATAGTTGTTTCAGTAGTACCAATTGGTACACTTACTCCATCAGCAAAAGAAGAAGCTGGTGGGTTATTAATAACTAAAATTTTTACTTCTCCCTGAGAACCGGCACCATCAGCTTGAGCTGTAACTTCATAAGTTGGATTAGCTGGTGCTCCAGCATCTCTATAAACCAGCATTGTAGCCACTTGTTTTTTTCCGGCTGTTGCTCCATCAGCTCTGATAAGAAATTCATTGCTGGCTAAAGTTACGCCTGCCCTTTTTAATCTTAAATTACCCGCCGAAATTGTTCTTACAGCAGCAGCCTGAGTAGCATCAAATTGAAAAACAACAATTATTAAATTATCTCCAGCCGGCAAATTAGTAGCTAAGCTTCCAATAGTAGTTTCGGTTGTGCCAATAGTCACTGCCGCTCCATCAAGAAAAGCAGAAGTTGCCGCTTTTGCTTCTTTTATTTTCGGCGGAAAATTAAAAATTTGAGGAAAACCACTAAATATCCAGCTGAAAATAATTAGAATTATAATTGTGTAACGAATAAACTTATTAATTATTTTATTAAAAATTAATGACATTTATTTGACAAATCGTCGTGGAATCGCCGCTCGTGTAAATTATCGGAATGCTGAAATTGCCTTTTTGCGAGCCTGGTTGATTTTTAATTTGTAAAACAAAAACATTATCGCCTTTCCCCGGCACATACGTATAGTCGCCGTTATTGAGAAAAGTAATATCAATGCCTAGCGGTAAACTGCCGATTTCAATATTTTCTGAATCGCTTCGCACGCCTTCAAGAATAAATTCCACTATTGTTTTGTCGATACCTGTAAGGTCAATTTTAAAATTTTTTGCTGAGCAGGAATGTTTGGCGTTTTTAGCAATTTTTATTTCTTTGTTAAGCTTCCTTTCCTTAAGAGGTGGAAGTTGTATTTGTGGTAGTTCTTGAGGCTGGATTATTTCTTCCGGCGCTCCTCCTTCTTCTATTAGTTCTTCTGTTTGAGGTGTTTCGGTTATTGAACTGGTCGTTGTTTCATTAGTTGTTGTTGAAGTTACAAATTCAATGGTTGAAGTCGTAGTTGTATTAGTTGATGTTGCAATTTCTTCGGCAAATGCTCCAAGCGGAACTTTCAGGCTCTTCTCAATCAACGAACCGTTTCCAATTATCCAAACAAAAATTACCAAAAATATAACAAAAAATTTAGAAAATTTATCAATTATTTGTTTTACTCTTGGCATAACTTCTTACTTTGCGTAAATAAATTTATTATCATTTATAATTATATTAAACTTTTGTAGGATATAAAAAGATGTAAAAGAACTCTTTTAAAATGGTAAATAGAAAAATAAGACTTTAGATTTTGATTTTGGTAAGATGAACTTTATAATTTAAAATATTAGATGAATTTAGAGGAGTTTGCAAAAAATTTAGAAAAGCAATTTTTGTTTGAGCCTAAAATAGAAAATAAGGATTTACTAAGAAAGAAAGAAAAATTAATTTTTTATGGTATGGGAGGTTCGCATTTAGCTTCTGATTTTCTTTATTTTTTAAAACCAAATTTAGACTTTTTTTCTATTTATGATTTTAATTTACCTGAAAGAGAAGATATTTATGAAAGACTTAATGTTTTTATTTCTTTTTCTGGTAATACAAAAGAAACTATCAATTGTCTTAATTTAGCCCTGGAAAAAAATTTAGATTGTCTTGTAATTTCTCAAAATGGAAAAATAATTGAAATAGCTAAAGAAAAACAAATTCCTTATATTAAAATTCCTGAGGATAAAATTTTGCCAAGATTCGGCATTGGTTATATGTTAAAGAGCCTTTTTGAATTAGTTGAATTTAAAGAAGAAATAAATTTGAATCTTGATAATTTATTTATTGAAAATGCTGAAGAATTAGCAAGAAAGTTGATAGATAAAATACCAATTATTTATACTTTTAATTATTTAAAACCATTTGCTTATTATTTAAAAATAAGTTTTAATGAAAATTTAAAAACCCCTGCTTTTTTGAATTTATTTCCAGAAATCTTTCATAACGAAATTGAAATGTTAGAAAATGAAAATTTAACTAAAAATTTTTTCTTTATAATAATTAGCTCTTTTAAAGAAAATGAATTAAATAATAGACAAATAGAAATTTTTAAAAGAATATTGAAAATGAAAAACCTAGATTATTTTGAAATCAAATTAAACACCGAAAATAAAATTAATTCTATCTTTAATTTCCTTATTTTTTCTTATAAATTATCTCTTATTTTAGCCTTACATAAAAAAATAGATATAAATCAAACAAATTTAATAAATTTTTACAAGGAGGAATTTTAAAATTAGTGGCTCATTTTTTAAAAATAAGATGGTTTTAGAATTTTAATTAATAAGCCTTAGCTAAATTTGATATAATTTTTACAATATGGAAAAAGGAGCCTTCGAAGGAGAAAAATTTTTAAAAGAAAAGTTTTGGAGATTTAAAGATTTCAGAGATATTGTTCAAAAATCAGCTAAAAGGAAATTAGGTAAAATTCCTCCAGAACCAACAAAACAAATTCAAGCCTATATTGAGAGATTGGAAAAGATTTTAGAGAATGAAAGGGGCCGAGAACTAATTTTAAATAGGCTATTTGAAAAATATATTATCAAAGAGGAAAAAATCACACCAAAGATAGTTAAAGATCTTCTTTTAGGTAATTTAGCTGAAGAGATGGGTTATCAAAGAAGTGCTTTAAAAGATGAGAGGATTAGAAAGAGCGTTCTTGAAAGGTTTAAACAAGAATATGGACAAGATTTTGAAGAATACCAACCTCCAGAAGAAACAATAAATGAACAGAGAAGACTTATTATAGAAAATCAAAAGGAAACTCTAAAAGCTTGGTTTGATTATCTTACTTCTCCAGAAGCTCAAAACTACCCTTCAGAATTTAGGTACTGGATCTTTAGTCAAATTATAGGTCTAGGTTCTTACAATGAAAAAGATAAAAGCTTTTATAAAAGATCAGAGTCAACCATTGCTCCTTTTCTACCAATCAACTCTCAAGCTTTAGCTCTAATACTCGATGAACTTTTAAGAAAATATCAAAAGCAACCATCAGAAATATTACCTAATTTATCAGAAGAAGAACAAAAAGATTACCAACAAAGATTAAAATCAGAAAACTTTAGTAAACTCTATGGCTGGGCTTTAGATTATGTTAAAAGACTCAAACTACCAGAAGAAAGATTACCGATTACCATTGGTGAATGGAGAGAATTTAAAGATCCAAAAGAAGCTCAAAACCTTGTCTCTCAGATTAAAGATTTTTCTACAGGCTGGTGTATTGCAACTGAAACAGTAGCTCAAAATTATCTAGATAACTCAAGAATTTTAATTTATTTTTCTCAAGACGTAAATGGTCAAAATACTATTCCAAGAATAGCTATTGTAATTGATAAAGAAACTGGAAATATAAATGAAATAAGAGGTATTGCTGAAGCACAGAACCTCGATCCTTATATTACTGAAGTTTTAGAAAAAAAATTAAAAGAAATTCCAGGCGGTGAAGAATATTTACAAACGCTTGAAGATATGAAAAAATTAGCAGAAATTCACTTCAAACACCTAAACAATCAAGAACTAACAAAAGAAGATTTAAGATTTATTTATCAAATTGACAAAAAAATTAGAGGTTTCGGTTACCAACAAGATCCAAGGATTAAAGAAATTTTAAAGAAAAGAGATAAAAGAAAAGATCTGGCCCAAATTTTTGATTGTAAAGAAGATCAAATAGCTCTTAATGTGTTAGAATTTGATCCAAATAAAACAATTGTTTTCTACGGAGATTTTATTGGTAACCTTAGACTTGATATAACATCCTTAGGAAATTTAGAAATAATTATAGGTAATGCTTATTTTGAATATTCTCAAGTAAGAGACCTTGGAAATTTAAGAATAATTGGTAGAGCTGGTTATTTCTCTGATTCTTATATCACATCTCTCGGAAATTTAGAAGAAATTGGAGGTATTGCTTATTTTGAATATTCCCAAGTAACAGACCTTGGAAATTTAAGAAGAATTGGTTGGTCAGTTTATTTCTCTAATTCTCAAATCACATCTCTCAAAAATTTAGAAGAAATTGGAGGTTATGCTGATTTTGAAAATTCCCAAGTAACAGACCTTGGAAATTTAAGGAGAATTGGTGGGCTAGCTTATGTAAAAGAAGAACAAAAAAAATTAATAGAAGAACTAAGAAAAAGAGGATTTCGTTTGAATATAATAGAATGATGATTTTTTAAAATTTGTTTTTTAGCTATATTTTTGTATAATTAAAAATAATGAATAACCAAATTACCCAATTAGTGACTTATATTTTAGTAGTTATTTTATCAGATATTTTGGGATTTAGCCTAATTCCTATTGAAAAAATATCTACTTCTACTGTTGAAACCCTAACTTCAACCACACCTTTGTCTTCTAGTTCAGTAATAATTTTGACAACAACATCCTCTACTCTAGAACAATTTTTGGGTTCAACAACAATCACAACTACTTTGCCTACTAAATCTCTTGAAAAAATTTTAAAATAAAAATTTGTTTCTTAATATAATTTTTTAATGAATCTTATTGGTTTTTTTAATGGCAAGTATCTTCCTGTAAAAAAAATAAAAATATCTATTTTTGATTTAGGACTTTTAAGATCTTATGCGGTTTTCGATTTTATTAGAACCTATAACCAAAAACCATTTCTATTAGACGATCATTTAAAGAGATTTTTTAATTCAGCGAGAGCTCTTTCTTTAAAATCTCCCTACAATTTTGAAGAAATCAAAAGAATAATTAATAAATTAATTGAAACAAACAAAAATAAAGCAAAAGAATTTAATTTAAGAATTGTTTTAACCGGAGGTGAATCAGAAAATTCTACCGAACCAGGCAAACCAAATTTTTTAATTATTGTAACGCCCCTTAAAAATTTAAACCAGTCAATTTATAAAAAGGGTATCAAACTTATTACTAAAATTTACGAAAGACCATTTCCTCAAGTAAAATCAACACTCTACGGTCCTTTGATAAAGTTTTTAATTGAAGCTAAAAAGAAAAAAGCTTTTGAAGTTTTGCTTTTAGATAGAAATAAAATGGTTTTAGAATGTACAACCTCAAATTTTTTTATTGTTAAAAAAAATAAAGTTTATACACCACCATTGAAGAACGTTTTGGGGGGTATTACTCAAAAATTTATTTTTAAACTTATGAAAGAAAATAAAATACCCTTTGAAGAAAAAGAAATAAAATATGAAGAGTTAAAAATTATTGATGAATGTTTTATTACCGCTACTAATAAAGAGATAATACCTGTAGTTAAAATTGACAATTTTAAAATAGGCTCAGGCAAACCTGGTAAAATTACTTTGAATTTAATTAATCTTTTTAAACAGTTTGTTGAAAATTATTAGTTTCTACAGTATACTATATTAAGTCTATATTAAGTTTAATGAAATAATTTAACATGAAATACTTATATTTTCGAAAAAGTAATTTTAGTTTAGATGAAATTGAAAAAAGATTGCAAGATAAGCTAAAAAGTGAGAATTTTATATTTAAAGAAGTTTATCGTCAAGAAAATAAATTTTTAGTTTATGGAATAGTCTTTCCAGAAATGATTGAAGAGTTTGTTAAATTAGATCTCCAATTATTAGCATTTTATCCTTTGAATATTTTTGTAATTAATCAGGAAAATGAAATAATTATTGGTGTTTTTAATCCAGAAATAATAACAACAATTTTAAACGAATATAATTCTAATTATCAAAAATTTGTCGATTTTGAAAATAAAATTAAAGAAATTGTTGATGAAATTTCCGGAGGAGAAAAAAGAAAAATAGAAAGTATAAAACTTTACGCAACAACTACTTGTCCTTATTGTGCTCAAGAAAAAGCCTTCTTAGATAGTAATAATATTAAATATGATTATGTTTTGGTTGATATTAATCCAATTGCTGCTGAAGAAATGATTAAAAAAACAGGTCAACAAGGTGTGCCAGTTACCGAAATTATTTACAATGATGGAGATTCAGATTTTATTATTGGCTTTGACAGGCAAAGACTTACTCGAATAATCAAAGAATTAAAGGAAAGTTAATTATGGTTTATGAAGACACTTTAAAAAAATTAGAAAGTATAAAGGAGATATTAAAAAAAATAACTAAAAAAGATGAAGAAATTGAAGAATTTTATAAAATTTTATCTTATCCCCAAAGAATTATTAAAGTTTTTGTGCCATTAAAAAGAGATAATGGTTCAATTGAAATTTTTGAAGGTTATAGGGTTCAGCATAATAATTTTTTAGGACCTTATAAGGGTGGGATAAGATTTTATCCTGAAGTTGATGAAGATGAAATAAAAACTTTAGCATTTTTGATGACAATTAAGTGTTCTTTAGTTGGTTTGCCTTTGGGCGGAGCGAAAGGAGGAATTAAAGTTGATCCTAAAAATTTATCTGAAAAAGAATTAGAAAACTTATCAAGAGAATATGTTAGAAAAATTTATGATTTTATTGGTCCAGAAAAAGACATTCCTGCTCCAGATGTTAATACTAATTCTAAAATAATTGATTGGATGACAGATGAATATTTAAAAATTTCTAAAGAATTAAATGTGGATAAAAGAGAAAATTATTTAAAAGCTACTTTTACAGGAAAGTCAGTCGAAAATTTTGGTTCAGAAGGAAGAGAAGAGGCAACCGGAAAAGGAGGAGAGATTGTTTTGGAAGAGGTTATTAAAAAATTAAATTTAAATAAACCTTTAACAGTTGCTATTCAAGGATTTGGTAATGTTGGTTTTAATTTAGCGAAGTTTTTGTATCAAAATGGCTATAAAATTGTTGCTTTGTCAGATAGTAAAGGAGGAATATACTCAGAATTAGGTTTCAATCCAGAGTTAGTTATGGAATGTAAAAAAGAAAAAGGAACGGTTTGTGATTCAAGATTAGGTAAAAATATTACTAATGAAGAAATTTTAGAATTAGATGTTGATATTTTAGTTCCTGCAGCAGTTGAAAATGTTATTAATGAAAATAATGCTTTAAGACTGAAAGCAAAAATAATTTTAGAAATGGCTAACAATCCTTTAACTGCAAAAGCAGCTGAAATTTTGGACAATAAAATTATAGTTATTCCTGATATTTTAGCAAATAGTGGAGGTGTTATTGTTTCTTATTTAGAAATGTTACAAAACTTTGAAAATGAAAAATGGACAAAAGAAAAAGTTTTTGAAGAGTTAAGAAAATATTTAGTAAATTCTTTTGATAAAATCTGGCAAATAAAAGAAAATTATAATCTTACTTTAAGGGAATCTGCTTATTTGGTTTCAATGATAAATATTTGGGAAAATGTTCAAAATAGACTCTTTTAAAATAATTCTTTTTCTTTCAATTTTAAATTTAATTGTTTCATCTTATTTATTTTATTTGGACTTAAAAAAAGAAGTTCCATTTTGTTTAATTAATTCTGGTTGTGAATTTATTTTTCAAAGTAAATATAGTAGAATTTTTAATATCCCAATTGCGTTTTTAGGAATAGTTTATTTTTTAATTCTTTTAATTTTTTCTTTTTTAATTTTTAAAGGTAAAAATTATCTAATAAAATTTTTTAAAATAATTATTACTTTTGGCTTTTTATTTGCTCTTTATCTAATTTATCTTCAATTTTTTGTTATTAAAAGTTTTTGTCAATACTGTTTGGTCGTTGATTTTTCTACAATTATAATGTTCTTTTTAAGTTTAAAATTAAAAAATGAATGAAAAGATAAAAATTTTAATTTTAGGAGGAGGTTTTGGGGGAATTTATACTTTAAAATATCTTCATAATTTTTTTCACCAAAATAAAAAAGTTAAACTAATCTTAGTTAATAAGAAAAATTATTTTTTGTTTACACCACTTTTACATGAAGTTGCTACTGGAAGTGTTTCTTTAGAAAATACTATTGAAGCATTAAGAGAAATAATTAAATGTTGTGATTGGGATTTTATTCATGGTGAGGTTAAAAAAATTGATTTGGAAAATAAAGAAGTTTTTATTGATGATTTCAAATTAAATTATGATTACTTAGTCATTGCTTTAGGTTCAACAACAAATTTTTATAATATTCCTGGAGCTGAAGAAAATTCCTTTACTTTAAAATCAATTGATGATGCTATTAAATTGAAAAATCATTTTATTCATAGTTTTGAAAAAGCAAGTTTAAATTATCAAGAAGGTGATTTAAATTTTGTTATTGTTGGCGGTGGAGCAACAGGAGTTGAGTTAGCAGCAGAAATGTCTGATTATTTTTATGGAACATTTAACAAACTTTATTCAAAAGAATTAATAGAAAAAGTTAGAATATTTTTAATCGAAAGAGGGACTGATTTAATTCCGCAATTTTCATTAAAATTAAGAGAATTAGCTAAAAAAACTTTGATCAAGAAAAAGGTTGAAATTTTGTTAAATAAAGGAGTAATAGAAGTTGGTAAAGATTTTGTCAAACTTGATGATGGGACAATAATTAAAAGTAAAACAATAATTTGGGTTGCCGGCGTAAAACCAAATCTTCCTGAAATAGTTGGTAAGATTGAAAAAGACAATAAAGGAAGATTAATCGTTAATGAGTATTTACAGGTTAAAAATTATTCTAATGTTTTTGCTGTTGGTGATGTTTGTTGTTTAGTTCAAAATGAAAAACCCTTACCCCAATTAGCTCAGGTTGCCACCAAAGAAGCAAAATATGTTGCTTGGAATATTAAAAATTTAATTGAAAATAAAAATTTAAAAAAATTTGTTTATCAGCATACAGGAGATTTAATTTCTTTAGGAAGATTTTATGCTATTGGTGAGATTGGAAGATTTACTTTTTCAGGATTTTTTACTTGGATACTTTGGCGAGGAGTTTATCTTTGTAAAATGGTATCTTTTAGAGATCAGCTAAAAACAATTGTTGATTGGTTTACTAATTTATTTTTGCCAAGAGATATATCGGAGATTTAATTGTGATATAATAATATATATAAAAGAAGTTAATAAGAGTTTTTATTTTGACCTTAACGCGGGGTGGTGGAGTAGGACCACGCGGGTCTCATAAGCCCGAGACGCCGGTGCAAATCCGGCCCCCGCAACAATTTTTTCGTTATTTTTAAAATAATTAACTATTGAAAAATTTTTTAAATTCAAAAGCATCCTCAATTGCATAACCTTCAAAATCGTTATTAAAGTAAGCAAATAAAGTTTTTGGTTTCAATTTTTTAATCTTATCCGCATATTTTTTTAACTCTTCCTTTTCGTATTTTGAAGCAAAAAGTTTTGGTTTGCCATGAAATCTAACATAAACAAAATCAGCAGTTTTAACAATTTCTGTTGGCCAGCGAGGAGAATCAGAAATAACAAAAGCAATATTATTTTCTCTTAAAAATTGATAAACTTCTTTATCTAACCAAGATTTATGTCGAAACTCAATTGCGTATTTTAATTTTTTATCAATTGATCGGATTAATTTAACAAAATTTTTTAAAAGTTTCAAATCCTTTTTAAGTCCTGGTGGTAATTGAATCAAAATTATTCCCAAATTTTTTCCTAAAACTTTATAACTTTCAATTGTCTCTTTTAAAATTTTTTTATCATCTTTATTTAATTTTAATCTTCGAAAATGAGTAAAAAGTCTGTGAAGCTTGATCGAAAATAAAAAATTTTTTGGAACCTGATCTTTCCATTTTTCAAAAGTTTCTATTTTTGTGAAATGATAAAAACTAGTATTAATTTCAACAGTTTTGAAATTTTTTGCATAAAAATTAAGCCAATTTTTTGATGACAAATTTTCTGGATAAAATTTTTCTTTCCAATGATAATATTGCCATCCGGATGTTCCAATATAAGTTTTCATTAATTAAATTATAGTAGACTCCCTTCAGGCTTAAAAATTTTCTATTTTTATGTTTTGATTGTTAAATTTTAGGTTAAAATAAAATTATGCATAAAATTGGGATCTTTGAAATTGAAGGTTGGGAGAAGGAGTTATTTGAAAAAGAATTTTTTGAGCATAATCTTTATTTTTCAGAAAAATCAATTACTGCTAATCATTTGCCCGAAGAAAGAGATTTTACAATTTTATCGATCTTTGTTGGAAGTAAATTGACTAAAGAAGTTCTTGAAAATTTCCCCAATTTAAAATTAATTACTACTCGTTCAACTGGATTTGATCATATTGATTTAAATTATTGTAAAGAAAAAGGAATTGTTGTTTGTAATGTTCCAAGCTATGGATCAGAAACTGTTGCCGAATGGACAATAGGCCTTATGCTTTGTTTAATGAGAAAAATTTATTATGCTATTGATCAAATAAAGGAAACAAAAAATTTAGATTTTAAAAATTTAAGAGGTGAAGAGCTATCAGGAAAAACTTTAGGAGTAATCGGAACAGGAAAAATTGGTAAAGAAGTGGCTAAAAGAGCTAAAGCATTTAATATGAATTTAATAGGTTATGATCTTTTTCCAGATGAAAAATGGGCGAGTGAAATTGGTTTAAAATATGTTGGTTTAGATGAGCTTTTATCTAATTCCGATGTTATTACAATTCACTGTCTTTTGAATGAATCAACGTATCATTTAATTAATAAAGAAAATATCAAAAAAATAAAGAAAGGTGCTTATTTGATTAATACTGCTCGAGGAGAAATTGTCGAGACAGATGCTTTGATTTATGCTTTAAAGGAAGGAATATTAAAAGGAGCAGCCTTAGATGTTTTAGAAGAAGAAAGATTTTTAAAAGAAGAATTAGATTTATTAATTAAAGAAGGACAATCAATGACAAACCTAAAAATAGCTTTAGAAAATCATATTTTAATGGAAATGCCAAACGTTTTAATTACACCTCATAATGCTTTTAATTCAAAAGAAGCAATTGAAAGAATAATAAAAACAACAATTGAGAATATAAAAAATTTTATGAAAGGATCTTTGATAAATGTTTGTGAATAATGAATATAAATTTAGATATGGATATTAAAACCGCAAAAAAAATATTTGAAAAAATTTACGAAGATATAGATGGTTATTCTATTTCTAATGAAGATAAAAGAAGATTAGAATTATTTAGTTCAGAATTTACTTATGGTGAAATAGATTTTGATTCATTTATTTGGTTAATGGAAAAAGTCGAAGTTAAAAAAGATGATATATTTTATGATTTAGGATCAGGCACAGGTAAACCAACAATTTCTACTGCTTTAGTTTTTGAACCATTTAAATCAGTTGGTATTGAAATTCTCCCAGGACTTTATAATACTTCTCTTTTAATTAAAGAAAGTTTGAAAAAATACATTAGCCCACTTCCTCATATTGAATTTAAATTAGGTGATATTTTTAAAGAAGATTTTAGTGAAGCAACTGTGGTTTTTGTTCAGTTAACTTGTTTTGATGAAAATAAAGTAAGTGATTTAGAAAAAAAATTTTTATTACTTAAACCCTATTCTCGGATTATTACTATTACTAAAAATTTAAAAAATGAAGTTTTCGAGCAAATAGAATCAGGAAGTATAAAAATGGGTTGGGGAACTGGTACTTATTATCTTTATTTGAAAAAATTTTAAGAATTTTTATAATTTTTATTATGATGAATTCAAACATAAAAACCCAAAATAAGAAAAACGTTATTTATTTAGGATTGACATCTCTTTTTGTTGATATAAGTTCCGAAATGATTTTTACAGTTATGCCGATATTTTTGAAAAATGTTTTAGGAGCAAGTTATGCTATTGTCGGATTTATTGATGGTATTTCTGAAATAACTGCTAATATTTTAAAGTATGTTTCTGGAGAGATATCTGATTTTATTCAAAAAAGAAAACTTTTAACAATTATTGGTTATTCATTTTCAGCAATTTCCAAAATATTTTTTGCTTTAGCTAATTCTTGGCCATTTGTGTTAGTTTTCAGGGTTTTTGATCGAGTTGGGAAGGGAATAAGAACTTCTCCAAGAGATGCTTTAATTAAAGAATCAGTCCCAGCGGAAGAGACAGGTAAATGGTTTGGTTTTCATAGATCAATGGACACAGCAGGAGCTTTTATTGGGGTTTTTCTAAGCATTGTTATTTTATATTATTTAACTAATTTTCAACATTTTAATTTAGAAAAAACAATCAGAACAATTTTATTTTTTTCAGTTATTCCTGCTTTTATTGGTATTATCTTTTTGTTTTTAGTCAAAGAGCCAAAATCAACAGAATTAACAACAAAGAAAAACTTATTTGAATTTAAATCATTTTCAAAAAATTATTATCTTCTTATACTTATTTTTTCTTTATTTTCATTAGGAAATATTAGTTATTCATTTTATTTATTAAAAGCTCAAACTTTAATTCAATCAATTTATTTTTTACCAATTCTTTATCTTATCTATAATCTTTTTTATATGCTTTCTTCTTATCCGGCGGGCAAATTATCTGATAAAATTGGTAGAGAAAAGGTTTTAATTTTTGGTTTTTTACTTTTATTTTTTGTTTTACTTTTTATGGCTTATCTTAATTCTTTAATTTTGCTTTTTCCTATTTTTGCTTTTTTGGGAATTACTGCTGGAATTTATGACGGAACTAGTAAAGCATTTATTTCTGATTTAATTAAAAAAGAAGTTTCTGGTGGGGCTTTTGGATTTTATTATATGATTACCGGAATTTGTACTTTAATTGGCAATAGTTTATTTGGTTTTATTTGGGATAAAATTGGTAACCAAGTTTCCTTTTTAATTTCAGCAATAATTATTTTAATAGCAACCTTAACTTTTTTCTTTTTGAGAAATAGATTAAAATAAAAAATCTATGATTGATTTTAAAAATAAAAAAATTTTGATATTTGGTTTAGGAAGATTGGGTGGCGGAATTTCATCGACTAAATGGTTTTATCAAAATGGAGCGAAATTGAGAATAACTGATTTAAAAACAAAAAAAGAACTTCAGGACTCAATTGAAAAATTAAAAAATATAAAAGCAAAATATATTTTAGGAAAACATAGAAAAGAAGATTTTGATTGGGCTGATATTATTGTTGTTAACCCTGCGATTAGTTATAAAAATGAATTTGTTAAATACGCAAAAGAAAAAGGCAAAGAAGTTGTTAACGATTGTTATTTATTTTTTAAATATGCCCAAGGTGAAATAATTGCTCTTACCGGAACAAGAGGAAAAACAACAACGACAACTTGGATTTATGAACTATTAAAGGCAATCCACGGATATACACGGATTTTTACGCGGATAAATGCGGATATTGACGCAGATAAACGCGAATATCGAAGGCAAGAAACGCGGATTGATATTGATGGATTTAAAGAAATAATTATTGGAGGTAATCAACCTGATAAAAGTTTATTAAAAATTATAAAGAGGGGAAGAAAAAATTCTTTGTTTGTGCTAGAGCTTTCTTCTTTTCAGCTTGAATTTTATGAAAAAAATTTAAAAGCACCAAAGATTGCCATTATTACAAATATTTATAATGATCATTTAAATAGATATGAAAGTTTTGAAGAATATGCTTTAACTAAAGCAAAAATTTTTCAAAATCAAACCGAAAATGATTACTTAATTTTAAATTATGATAATGAATGGACAAAATTTTTATTAAATTTAAAACCAAAAAGCAAGGTTTATTTTGTTTCTTTCAAAAATCTGCCAAAAAATTTAAAAGGAATTTTTCTTAAAAATAATTATTTATTTATACGCGATCAAAAACTTGAAAAATTATTTAACATTAAGAAATTTAGAAAAATTTATGGTGATCACAATGTTTACAATTTAATGTTTGCTTTATTAGCGATTTATTTGTATTTAAAGAATATAAATTTAGTTAAAAAATTAAAAAGCAAAATTTATTCTCTTTCATTACCTCCATTTCGTGAGCAAATTATCTATCAATCAAAAAATTTGATAGTTATTAATGATTCAGCAGCAACTTCGCCTGAGGCAACAATTTCTGCTATTGTTAGATTTTCAAAATTAACAAAAAATTTAATTTTAATATCAGGTGGAACTGATAAAAATTTAAATTTTAATGGCTTAGCCAAAATAATAAAACAAAAAATTAAAAAAGAAAATTTAATTTTATTTAATGGAAGTGCCACAAAGAAATTAATTAATGAGTTGGAAAAAATAAATTATAAAATTTTGGAAGAAAATATTTTTGAAAACTTAAAAGATTGTCTTGAAAAAGCACTTAAAATAAAAAAGCAAAAATCAATTATTCTTTTTTCTCCTGGAGCAGCTAGTTTTGAAAAATTCAAAAACGAATTTGATCGCGGAAAGAAATTTAATAAAATTGTTAAATCATTATTAAAGATTTAGGTTTTCGTCTTAAATTTTTATATTTTTCTAAAACTTGATTTATTTCTAAAAGCAAATTAAAATTGTTAGAGTGGGTCATTAATTAAATTATAAATTTTATAAAATGGATAAACAATTAAAATATTCAATTATTGCCGGGATTTTTCTTTTGGTTGGTGCTACTTATTGGTATGTTTATAATTATTCCTATAATATTCAATGTTACGTCCTATAGAACATTTGTAGTTAATGGTGAAGGAAAGGTCAATGCTATTCCTAATGTTTTTGTTTTTAATGTTGGTCTTATCAGTGAGGGAACAGATTTATCTAATCTTCAAAGAGAAAATTCTGAAAAAATGAATAAAATCATTAACTATTTTAAAAATGAAGGCGTTGAAAGCAAAGATATCGAAACTATACAATATAATTTAAGTCCTAAATATGATAAAGACGGAAAAAATATTATTGGTTATCGAATTGAGCAAACTGTTTCTGTTAAAGTGAGAAATTTAGAAAAAGTTAGTAAATTATTAAAAGGCGCTATTGAAAATGGGGCAAATTATGTTAATAATCTTAATTTTACTTTTGATGACGAGACAAAATTAAAACTTGAAAATGAAGCTCGCGAAAAAGCAATTAAAGAAGCAAAAGAAAAAGCCCTGGCTATTGCTAAATCAGCTGGTTTTAAATTAGGAAGATTAGTTACAGTTTATGAATTTACTCCTCCTTTTTATGAAATACCACCAGTTAAGTCAATAGGATTCGGAGGTGAGGGTGGGATTATGGGATTACCAGAGCCTAAAGTTGAACCAGGAAGTAAAGAAATTAAAGTTCAGATAAATTTGACTTACGAGATTAAATAGTTTTAATAAAAATTTCTCTTTCTCTTGGACCGTCAAATTCAATTAAAATTACTCTTTGCCAGGTTCCTAAAAATAGGTTTTTGTTTTCAAAAGGTAAAAGTAAAGAAATACCGACAAGGGAAGAAAGAAAATGATCAGGAAAATGTTCAGGATTATGTGGATGGCGATATTTTAATTTGGGAGTTAAATTTTCAAAAGCATCGAGATAGTCTAAATCAGTTCCTGGATCTAAATCAGCAGTTGTTAAAGCACAAGTTGTATGTAAAGCAAAAAGAAAAACTAAACCACTTTTAATTTCTTGTTTTTCCAAAAATTTATTAATTTCCTCTGTTATATCAACAATTTCTTTTTTCCTTTTCGTTTTAATTTTGATTATCATTATTTTAATTATAAATAAAAATAATGTTTTCCACTCTTTAGTTTTTGATAATATTTAAATTTCCTGGTATAATTTGAATGATTAAAAAATAGGTAATAATGAAAAAATTGATAATTTTGATTTTGGGCTTTTTATTGCTTCAAGGAGTTTGGTCTGCTTTTACTAAAGAAGATTTAGAAAGAGAAGTTAATGAGGGAAAAGAGATTTATGAAAAATTAAAGAAAAAAGAAATAAGTTGTGCAGATTTAACAAAGGAAAATTTTGCTTCTTTAGGAGAATATTTTATGGATTTGATGGTTGGCAATCGTGATAGTCATTTAGCAATGAATTTAATGATGAAAAATATGCATGGTGAAGATGGAGAAGAATTAATGCATATTAATATGGGTAAGAGATTTTCTGGATGTGATACTTCAACTAATTTTTCTTTGCCGATGATGGGTGATCAATTTGATAGAATGCCAATGATGAATTTCTTTTATTGGTCAGGTTGGAAATTTTTAGGACCGGTTTTTGTATTTTTGGGAATAATTTGGTTTTTAGTGATTTTATCTATGCCTATTTTAGTTTTAGTTTTATTAATTGTTGCTATTCTTTATTTAATTAAAAAATTAAAAAGGCCGGATTAGAAAAATTTTTTAAAAAATGGATAACAAAATTATTAATTGGGTTTTAAGAGTAGCAATTTTTGGAGAATTTTTTGGTCACGGAATTTTTGCTTTGCAAGGTAAGAAAGCTTGGCTTGGATGGATTGAGCAAATTAGGTTGGCCCAAGAATTTAAAAGAATGGTTTAAATAATGGTTATTGAGATAAACAAAGAAGATAAAAAATATTATCAGTGCGAAAAGTGTGGTTTTTATTATGAAACGAAGGAATTAGCAGAAGAATGCGAAAATTACTGCAAAGAAAATAAAAGCTGTAATGTAGAGATAACTAAAAAAGCAGTGGGAAGGGAAGAAATAAAGACAAGTAAAAATTTGAATTTAAGTAGTTTAATTTTAGGTTTAATTTTAGGTTCATTATTAATTTTTGCTTTTTCTAAATTACCAATTCAAACAAAAATTAACCAAAATAAAATAAATCAACAAAATTCTCAATTGCAAAATTTAATCTTAGAGGTTCAAAATCAGGTTTTTCCTCCTAAGGGATTTCAAACAAGATTAGCTTTCGGTGATGCTTTTAAAAAAATGATTGATTGCGGTGTTGTTGATTTAGAGAAAATGAAAAAATTGTATAATGGAAAAATCCCAGATTATATTCAAAAATTGATTAATGGATCAAATGAACCAATAGTTATTAATTTTGATACTGCTAATTATCTTTTGAACATTTTTTGGCCATTAGGATTATCTAATAAAACTGAATTTAATAAAAATATTCCTTTCAGTAAAGATCAGCTTCCTTATTTAGCTTCAACTGGTGGTTGGTGGTTAGGTAAAGAAGATAATGGGGCAGTTTATTTTAATAAATGTGAAATTATAAAACTTAGCAAAGAACAGGAAGATTTAGTTTATGAAGTTGCTCAAAATACTTTTCGTCCATGTTGTAATAATTCAACCTTTGCTCAAGATTGCAACCATGGTTCAGCTTTATTAGGAGCTTTAGAACTTGCTGCCAGTCAAGGATATACAAAAGATGAACTTTACAAATTAGCAGTTCAACTTAATTCTTATTGGTTTCCTCAAGAATATTTAAAAATAGCTACTTATTTTAAGTTAATCGAAGGCAAGGATTGGAATCAGGTTGATCCCAAATTAATTATGTCAGCTAATTATTCATCAATTTCTGGCTATATGGAAAATGTTGAGAAAAAATTAGCAAATTTAAATATTCAAGGATTTCAGATTGGTGGCAGTGGTTGTGGATTATAGATTATTAAAAAATTATTAAAAAATTAAAATGAATAGATTTTTTGTTTTAATTATTTTATTATTTTTAGGTTTTGTTGGTTTTATTAGTTATAAATATTATTTAGTTTTAAAAGAAAATGAAAATCTTAAAGAAATTTTAAAAGATTTAGGAGAGCTTACTGGGATCGATAATTATGGTTCTTTGCACCTTCATGCTGATATAAAAATTTTTATTAACGGAAAAGAGTTAGTAATTTACAGGCCTGAAAACTTTGAGAAAAATAAATTTGTACATTTTCACGAAACAACAGATCCCTCAAAACCGAACGAAAATGTTATTCACATTCATGCTAAAGGAATTACTTTAAAACAATTTTTAAATACTTTAAATATTAAATTAAATAATAATTGTTTAACTGTTGATAATATTAATTATTGTAATAATGAAGAAAATAAATTAAAAGTCTATGTAAATAATAAAAAATTGGATGACTACGAAAATTATCTAATTAAGGATTTAGATAGAATTTTAATAAGCTATGGTCCGGATAATAAGAATAGAATTAATGAAGAATTAAATAAGGTCGGAAATTACTCAAAATTACATAGCAGTAAATTTAATTTTGAGTGTAACGAAGAACTAGGTTGCTAAAATGAAAGAAAAAAGTTTTTTAATTGGAATAGTCTTTAGTATTATTTTAATTTCTGGTTTTATTTATTTTCTTTCTCAAAAACCTCTATCAAGTGAATTTTCCAAAGTTAAGGCAACAGTTTATTATCAGCAAAATTGTAATTGCTGTAAAGAATATATTGGTTATCTAAGATCATCAGGATTTAAAGTTGAAACCAAAATTTTAAGTTTAGAAGAATTGGAGCAATTGAAGAAGAATTTGGGTTTAAGTGAAGATTTATATTCTTGTCATACTGTAATTATTGATAAATATTTTGTTGAAGGACATGTTCCTCTTGGGGCAATTAAAAAATTATTAAATGAAAAACCAGATATTGATGGAATTGCTTTACCTGGTATGCCCTCTGGTTCACCCGGAATGTCAGGATTTAAAATTTCTCCATTTAAAATTCATTCAGTAAAAGATGGCAAAGATCAAGGAATATTTATTGAGATATAAGCTTTTGATGCTTTTATAATTTAATTATGGAAACAAAAAAGAAATATATTTGTCCAATGGAATGTGTTGAACCTAAAGATGAACCAGGAAATTGTCCGATTTGTGGGATGAAACTTGTTGTGGTTGAGGAAAAAGATAATCATAGAAAACATAAAGAAAAAGAAGAAATTGATAAACATTATAAACATCGAGCTGAAGATTTTTTAAAAAAGTTTTGGTTTTCTTTAATTTTAACTATTCCAATTTTTTTATTTTCTGATTTTTTTCAAGATTTAACTGGAATTAAAATTTTTCAATTTCAGGGCAGAGAATATTTAATTTTGATTTTTGGTTCAATTGTCTTTTTTTATGGAGGGTTTGTTTTTCTAAAAGGTTCTTTAAGGGAGCTAAAAGCAAAAAATCCTGGAATGATGACTTTAATTGGTCTTGCAATTTCTTCAGCCTATATTTATAGCAGTTTAGGAATTATTTTTAAAATTGGTTATGACTTTTTCTGGGAACTAACAAGCTTAATAACAGTTATGCTTTTGGGGCATTATTTTGAGATGAAATCAGTTTCTTTTGCCCAAAGAGCTCTACAAGAAATTGAAAAATTATTACCTGATAAAACTGAAAGAGTAATTAATGATAAAATTGAACTCGTTAATTTAGATGAGTTAAAAGTTAATGAGATTGTTTTGGTCCGTCCCGGAGGGAAAATTCCAGCTGATGGTATTGTTATTGAAGGAAGATCAGAAGTTAATGAAAGTATGATTACTGGAGAAAGTAACCCTGTTTTAAAAGAAATTGGATCAGAAGTTATTGCTGGAACAATTAATGGTGATGGAATGTTGAAAATTAAAATTACCAAAATTGGTGAAGAAACATTTCTGGCGGGAATAAAAAGATTAATTTTAGAAGCACAAAAATCTAAGTCAAAATTACAAGTTTTAGCTGATGTTTTTGCTAAATATTTAACTTTTATCGCTATTTTTGTTGGTACATTAAGTTTTATTTTATGGTTAATTGTTCAAAAAGATTTATCTTTTGCTTTAGAAAGGTTGGTAACAGTTTTAATTGTTGCTTGCCCGCATGCTTTAGGGTTAGCAGTTCCCTTAGTTGTTGCTATTTCAACTTCATTAGCAGTTCATAATGGTTTTTTAATTAAAAATAGATTGCAATTAGAACTTGCCCGAAAAATTGATGTTGTTTTATTTGATAAAACTGGTACTTTGACTAGCGGTAAATTTGTCGTAAAACAAATTATTAAATTGGCTAATTTCTCAGAAAAAGAAATTTTACAAATAGCAGGTTCTTTGAATCAATATTCCCATCATTTTATTGCTCAAGGAATTTTAGAAAAAACAAAAGAAGAAAAAATAGAGTTTCTTAATGTGGAAAATTTTGAAAATTTAAAAGGATTAGGAGTTACTGGAATTATTAATGGCAAAAGATATTATGTTGGCGGTGATAATTTATTGAAAAATTTAAATCTTGAATCTCCTCAAATTGAAACAATTGGTACAGTTGCCTATGTTATAGAAGAAAATAAACTTTTAGGAGCAATTATTTTAGAAGATGAAATTAGAAAAGAAGCTTTTGAGGCAATAGAAAAATTACATTCGATGGGAATAAAAATAGCAATGATAACGGGTGATAAAAAAGAAGTTGCAGAAAAAGTAGCTCAAAAATTGAAGATTGATGAATATTTTGTGCAAGTTTTACCAGAAGAAAAGCTTAATAAAGTTAAAGAATTGCAAAAAAGAGGATTAAAAGTTATGATGGTTGGCGATGGAATTAATGATGCTCCAGCACTGATGCAAGCCGATGTTGGGGTTGCTATTGGTGCTGGTACTAATGTTGCTATTGAATCAGCAGGAATAATTTTAATTAGAAATGATCCCAGAGATATTGTTAAAATAATTGAACTTTCAAGATTGACTTATAAAAAAATGATTCAAAACTTATTTTGGGCAACAGGCTATAATGTAATTACTATTCCACTGGCAGCTGGAATTTTGGCTTTTAAAGGAATTTTACTTTCTCCACTACTTGCAGCAGTTTTTATGAGTTTAAGCACAATAATTGTTAGTATTAATGCAATGTTGATGTTTCGAAATAAAAAGCTAAATAAATAATTAGAAAATATTCGGTTATTTTAATAGATTTTGAAGAATATAAATTGCTATATCAATAAGGCTTCTTCTATTTTCTGGTAAACTGAGTTTGATTTTTTCTAATTTATCAATTATTTCTCTAATTTGAGCTGGTATATCATTTGGAGTTTCTTTTTTGACAATTTCAAAATAATCATCTGATTCATCTCTATAATGACCTGACACAAATTCATCAACTAAATTTACTCCCAATTTATATCTTCCTGACTCAATTGTTTCTGGTATTTTCCATAAATAAGAAATTTCATCTTTAGTTCCGTATTTCCAGTAAAATGTAAATTCAGCAATAGGTATTACCCGAGAAGGCATAAGACACCGTGGTTCTTCATAAAAACATTTTGGAGGTTCTGGATGTAACTCTAAGAAAACTTTAAAGGGGATTCGAATTGAAATCGGAGGTAACGGAGTAGAGGTTGTTTCCAAAACTGGAAGAGATGCAATCTCTGTTTTAATTTCATATGTTTTTCCGATTTCTA
>PSMS01000022.1:0-5727 GCA_040290225.1 Patescibacteria group bacterium
ATTGAAGACACAGTTATAACATGTTCAGGTGAAGATATAACTTTTTCTGACAAAGAACTTATTATGTTATAATTTTTTAAATAATGGAAAATAATAAAAGAAAAGGCGTAGTCGTGACCGAAGCCAAACCGCTGGTGTCTGTTGAAGAATTCAACCGGATTGACATCAGGGTAGGTCGCATCATCGAGGTCGCTCCTTTTCCTGAAGCTCGCAAGCCCGCCTACAAACTTTGGATCGATTTCGGTCCTCTTGGCATCAAGCAGTCAAGTGCTCAAATCACCGATCTCTACCAGCCTGAAGAGTTAGTCGGAAAATTAGTGGTGGCGGTGGTGAACTTCCCGGCCAAGATAATCGCTGGCTTCCGTTCGGATGTGCTGGTTCTTGGCGCTTATCGCGAGGATGGTGCAGTTGTTCTTCTCCGACCCGATACCGAGGTTAATCCTGGTGCCCATATAGGTTGAGGGTTCTTATGTTAAAATTTTTTTAAACAATGGAAAATGATTTGATTCCTAAAATTGGATTAGAAATTCATTTAGAATTAAATACTGAAACTAAATTGTTTTGTTCTTGCAAAAACGATCCTTATGAGACTGAGCCAAATAAAAATATTTGCGAAATCTGTACTGGCCAACCTGGTGTTTTACCTGTTTTAAATAAAAAAGCAGTTGTTTACGCAATTTCTTTAGCTAAAGCTTTAAATATGGCTATAAATTATCAAAGTCGATTTGCTCGAAAACATTATTTTTATCCTGATTTACCAAAAAATTATCAGATTTCTCAATACGATCAACCTTTGGGAGAAAACGGTTTTTTAGAATTAATTAGAGAAGATTTAAGAAAAATAATAAGAATCAGAAGAATCCATTTAGAGGAAGATACAGGAAGAAATATTCATTTTGGAAATTACAGTTTTGTTGACTTTAATCGAGCAGGTGTTCCTTTAATTGAAATTGTTACTGAACCAGATATAAGATCAAGTTATGAGGCGGAAGTTTTTTGTGAAGAATTGGTTTTATTAATAAGATATTTAGGAATCTCTGAAGCAGATGCTGAAAAAGGACAAATAAGGTTTGAAGCTAATATTTCTTTAGCGCCCAAAGAAGAATTAGGAACAAAAGTTGAAATTAAAAATATAAATTCAATCAGATCTTTGGTTGAAGCTATTGATTATGAAATTGAAAGACAAAAAAAATTAATTTTAAATGGAGAAAGAATAATTCAAGAGACAAGAGGATTTGATGATGTAAAAAAATCGACTTTCTCTCAAAGATGGAAAGAAGAAGAAGCTGATTATCGTTATTTTCCTGAACCAGATTTGCCTCCTTTAATTATTAATGAAGAAATAGAAAAGGAAATAATTTTAATTGAAACACCTTCTCAAATTAAAAAAAGATTTGAAAAAGAATATGGTTTAGAAATTAAAGTTATTAACACTTTAGTAAAGGATAAATTTTTAGTTCATTTTTTTGAAGAAAGTTTTTCCGAATTATACGAATTAACAAAAAACTTTGAAGAAACAAAAAAATTAGTTGTTAATTATTTGGTCAATGACTTAATAGGTTTACAAGAAAAGCTCCGAATAAAAATTGATGAAAATAAATTAACCCCACACCAATTCGCTCACCTTCTTTTTTCTTTATATAAAGGCAAAATTTCATCAAAAATAGTTAAAGAGGCTTTAGAAACTGCTTTAACAAAAGGGTTAGACTTAGAAAAATTTTTATCTGAAAAAGAAATGATTAGTGATGCTGAAATTTTAAATAAAATCATTGAAAAAATAATTAATGAAAATCCTGAAGCTGTTAATGATTATTTAAAAGGAACAGAGGAAGCTTTTGAATATTTAATAGGAAAAATTATGAAAGAAACAAAAGGAAGAGCTGATCCTAATTTAACTCGTTTTCTTTTACAAGATAAATTGAAAAATGCTTCAAGATAAAAACGTTTTTGAAGTTCTCCAATTTTTGGAGAACTGTCTTTGAGATAGAAAACAAAAAGAAAGAAATTGAAAAAATAAAAAAAGAAATTGAAAGTCCTGATTTTTGGTTAAAAGAAGAAAATTTTTCTTTGATTGAAAAATTAAATCAATTAGAAAATGAGATTAACGATTTTGAAGAATTAAAAAAAATAGAAAACTTAATAGAATTCAAAAAAAAATTAAAATCAATTTTTTATAAATATATTTTAAAAGAAAAGTATGACAAAAATAAAACAATAGTTTCTATCTATTCAGGAACTGGAGGAAAAGATGCAGAGGATTGGGTTAGAATTTTAAGTAGAATGTATGAAAAATTTTTTGAAAGAATGAATTGGGAGTATTTATGGTTGGATGAAGAAAAAAATGAATATGATGGTTATAAATATATAAGCTTTCAAATTGAAGAAGATTTTTCTTATGGAATTTTAAAATGGGAAAGGGGTGTTCATCGTCTTGTAAGAATTTCTCCTTTTTCGGCTCAAAGATTAAGGCATACAAGTTTTGCTTATGTTGATGTTATACCTTTTATTGAAAAACCAGAATTTAAAATTAATGAAAAAGATATAGAAATCCAAACTTTTAGATCTAGTGGTCGAGGGGGTCAGAATGTCAATAAAGTTGAAACAGCTGTAAGGGTTATTTATAAGCCTTTAAATATTGTTGTTGTTTGCCAAAACGAAAGATATCAACATCGAAATAAAGAATTAGCCCTACAAATTTTATATTCGAGAATTCAGAAAATATTAGAAGAGAAACAAAAAAAAGAAATAGAAGAAATTAAAGGAGAAAAAATTGAAATAAGTTGGGGAAATCAAATAAGATCTTATGTTTTTGATCCTTACAAATTAGTTAAAGATTTAAAAAGCAAAAGGGAAACAAACAAACTTGAAGAGGTGCTTGATGGCAATTTAAGTTTAATTCATTATTATGGTCCAATTTTAAGTTTTCTTATGTTAAAATAATTTCATGATTGTTTTTAAAAATGTAACTAAGATTTTCTCACCAAATATTGTTGCTTTGGATAATATAAGTTTTGAAATTAAAAGCGGTGAGTTTGTTTTGATAATTGGAAAATCTGGAGCAGGGAAGAGCACTGTTTTAAAACTTATTAATAAACAACTTGAACCAACAAAAGGTGATATTTTTTATAAAAATGTTAAAATTACAAATATTTCTTCAAAAAAGAAAAGAGAGCTAAGAAGAAAAATAACAACAATTTATCAAGATTTTAAGCTTTTGTTTAAAAAAACAGTTTTCGAGAATTTGGCTTTAGCTTTAGAAATTTGGGGGAAATCTGAAAAGGAAATTGAAAAAGAAGTTTTGTTTATAGCGGAAAAATTAAAAATAAAAGATAAATTAAATCAAAAAGCTGAAACACTTTCAGGAGGAGAGATGCAAAAAGTTTGTTTAGCTCGAAGCTTACTTTTCAAACCAGAAGTTATCTTAGCTGATGAGCCAACTGGAAATTTAGATCCTTTAAGTTCTTTAGAAATAATTGAGATTTTAAAAGATTTAAATAAAGAAGGAATAACAATTATTTTAGCTACGCATAATAAAGAAATTGTTAATTCATTAAAAACAAGAGTTTTAACCTTAGAAAATGGTAGATTAATTAGCGATAAAAATCCTGGTAATTATTCATTAGGATGATCAAATTTTATAATTTTTTGAAAAGAAGTTTCAAAGAAGGATTTTCAATTTTTTTGAATGAAACAAGTTTGACGATTGTTAATATTATGACAACAATTATGGTAAGTTTAATTTTATGGCTTACTGTTTTTTCTTTTTATTTTCTTAATCAATTAAATAATTTTCTTCAAGAAAGACTTGATTTTTCAATTTATTTTAAATCTAATGTTTCTCGACAAGAGATTGAAAAAATTCAAAAAATAATTTCAAACTTTCCCGGAGTAAATGAAGTTCAATTAATTACTCAAGAGATGGCTTTAGAAAAACTTAAAAAAGATGCAAAAGCTAATCCAGTAATTGAAAGAGCCTTACTCGAATTAAAAACAAATCCTTTAGTTGATTATTTAATTGTTCGAGCAAAATCATCTGAAATTTATCCAAAGATTTCTGAATATCTTCAAAAATCTCCTTATAGTGATAAAATTGAATATCTAACTTATTTCGAAAATCAAAAAATAATTCAAAAAGCTATTAGATTTTCTAATATTTTAAAAATCATTAATCTCGGCTTAATAATAATTGTTTTAATTTTTTCAGTTCTTATTATTTTTAACACTATTTATATTTCAGTTCATTCTCTCAAAGACGAAATAGAAATTCTTCAACTTTTAGGAGCTAGTAATACTTTTATTAGGGGGCCGTTCTTTTTTTACACATTGTTTTTTTCTATTTTTTCTTATATAATATCTTTAGGAGTTTTAATTTTTTTTCTTGAAAAAACAAAAAATTTTTGGCCATTAGTTTTATCAAATTTTTTACCTCATTATTTTATTTTAGAAAATTTCCTTCAAATTAATGCTATCATTTTTTTTATTATAATAACAATTAATCTTCTAAGCACTTTGCTTTCTTTGCAAAAACATTTAAAATAAATGAATAGAGAAGGTCTAATAAACAAAATAAAGAAAGAAAGAACATTAGTTTTAATTAAACCTGACGGTGTTGAAAGAGGATTAGTTGGAGAAATAATTTCAAGATTTGAAAGAGCAGGGCTTAGAATTGTTGGTTTAGGAATAGTTAGGGCTTCTAAAAAATTAATGGATAAACATTATCCAAAAACAAAAGCATGGGTTGAAAATTTAGGAAATAATATGTTAAAAACCGCAGAGGAGTTAAAAATTAAAATAGATCTAAAAAGAGATTATAAAGTAAATAATACTTATGAGCTTGGTTTGAAAATTAGAGAATGGTTAATAAATTATATGTGTTCGGGTCCGATAATCAAAATAGCTTTAGAAGGTCCCCACGCTGTTCAGACAGTAAGAAAACTTGTAGGTAAAACAATTCCTTCAATGGCTGAACCAGGAACAATAAGAGGAGATTTTTCTATTGATTCACCAATTTTAGCTAATTTAGAAAATAGACCAGTTAAAAATTTAATTCATGCTTCGGGCAATCAACAAGAAGCTGAATATGAATTAAAATTATGGTTTAAAAAGGACGAATTAATAGATTAATTTCAAAAATGGTTGTTCCTGCCAAAAGACTTTCAAGATCGAGATCAAAAAAAAGAAGATATCAAAAAGAAAAAATTAAACATATTCAACTTCAACCTTGTAAAAATTGTAAAGCTTTAATATTGGCTCATAGAGTTTGTCCTGAATGTGGTTATTACAAAGGAAGATTAGTTTTAACTCCTAAAACCGAAAAGAAAAAATAGTAAATGGCTACGCGACATATTTCTCGAATAATTGTTCTTCAATCTCTTTATGAATGGAGTTTTTGGAATTATCCTAAAGAAAAATGGAAAGAAATTTTTGAAAGAAATTTAAATGAATTTGGTCATGATATTGAAAATAAAGATTTTGCTTATAAATTAATTGAAGGAATTGTTAATAATTTAGAATTTTTAGACAATATGATTAAAAAATGTTCCAAAAATTGGCCTTTTGAGCATATTCCTTTGATGGAAAAAAATATTTTAAGAATGGCTATTTATGAAATTTATTTTGAAGACAAAAACGAAGTTCCAATAAAAGTAGCTATTAACGAAGCAGTAGAATTAGCTAAAACTTTTATTACTGAAGCTTCAGCAAAGTTTATTAATGGAGTTTTAGGAA
>PSMS01000023.1:0-5474 GCA_040290225.1 Patescibacteria group bacterium
GAATCCGATAGAGCCGCTTTCGCTGAAGTATCGCTTGAAGAAGGTGTAGAGTTTGTCGAAAAGTTCCTCTTTAAATTCGGGATATTTTTCTAATTCTTTATTAATATCTTTTTTGAGAATTTCTTTAATATTTTTTTGAAAATATTTTGATTTTATTTTCATCAAATTAACAAAACCGCCCTCGCCTTCAATTTTAGCTCCAATAAAAACATCTTCCAAAGTTTTGTAAAATTTTTCTTCTTTAGTCATATTTTTATTTTAACAAATCTTATCTGCTTTCTTTTTATAGAATTTTAAAAATTTTTGAGGAAATTTTTTCTTAATTTCTTCCTAAAAATTGATTTTTCCACAACATTGTGTTTTTCAGATTATTTATCTTATGGAATTGATCATATAAATTGCAGATTTTACAATCAGCTTTTGGGGATTCGGTTATGGTTGAGATTGTATTGATTTGAGAATGAACAAAAAATTGATTTATATTAATAGATTTTTAGAATTTAAAAAGGGGGTTTTGAGGTGGATGATTTTATAAATTCTAAAAATAAGGGGTGGGGATGTAAAAATCTTGATTTAAATTCTGGATGGAATTGGGTTCCTAAAAAGAATGGATGATCTTTTAATTCTCCAATTTCAACTAATAAACCATTTTCAGATATTCCTGAAAAAACAAATCCATTTTTTTGTAATATTTTGTGAAACTTAGGATTAATTTCGTAACGATGTCTATGTCTTTCTAAAACTTTTGTTTTTTGATAAGCTTTATAAGCAATTGTTCCCTTTTTAATTTCACACGGCCAATCACCTAATCTCATTGTTCCTCCGTACAATTTTTCTTTTAACAATTTTTTCTGTTCTTTTAAAATATCAACAACTGGATATTTTGTTTTTGGATTTATTTCTGTAGTCTGAGCATTTTTTAAACCACAAACGTTCCTTGCAAATTCAACAATCATCAATTGCAAACCATAACATAAACCAAAACACGGTATTTTATTTTTTCGGCAAAATTCAATTGCTAAAATTTTTCCTTCAACACCTCTAGAACCAAAACCTCCAGGAATGATTATTCCATTAAAATTTCTTAATTCATTTAATTTATTTTTGTCTTTTTCGTATTCTTCAGAATTTAACCAAAAAATTTCCGGTTCATAACCTAAAGTCCAACTTGCGTGTTTTACTGCTTCAATAACAGAAATATAAGAATCAGCCAAAACAAAATCACCTATTTTAAAATATTTACCAACAATTCCAATTTTTACTTTTTTATCTAATTTTTCAATCTTTTCAATTTCTTTTATCCATCTTTTTCTGTTTTCTCCGTTTAATTTTTTCGGTTTTAAATTCAATTCTTTCAAAATTTTCTTTCCCAAATCATCTTTTTCAAAATTTAAAGGAATTTTATAAATATTTTTTTCATCAGGAGCTGAAATTATATTTTCTTTTTTAAGATTACAATTAAAAGCAATTTTTTCTTTTCTTTTTTCATCTAAACTCTTAAAAGCTCGAGCTAAAACAAAATCTGGTTGAAGACCAGCTGAATTTAAAGATCTAATAGCATATTGAGTTGGTTTTGTCTTTAATTCCATTCCTTCTCCTTGATAAGGTAAATAACTAACTAAAATCAATAAAACATCATTTGGTTTGTTCAATTTCAAAATTCTAACTGCTTCTAAAAATAATAAATTTTGATATTCGCCAACTGTTCCACCAATTTCAATTAAAACAATTTCTGCTTGAGTTAATTTTTGCGCCTTTTCAATTTTTTCAATTACTTCTAAAGGAACATGGGGGACAACCTCAACACATTTACCATCAAAATATAAACTTCTTTCTTTTTCAATTAAAGACAAATAAATACTTCCTGTAGTCATATAATTTTCCCTTGTTAATTCTTTATTTAAAAATCTTTCATAATGCCCCATATCTTGATCACACTCAGTTCCATCTTTTAAAACAAAAACTTCACCATGTTCAGTTGGATTCATAGTTCCAGCATCAACATTAACATAAGGATCAATTTTAAGACAAGTAGTTTTATAACCATACCATTCTAAAATTCGAGCAATTGAAGCAGTAGCTACTCCCTTCCCTACTCCCGAAATTACTCCTCCACAAACAAAAATATATTTTGGTCTCATTTTATATTTCTTTTAATCAATTTGTAAATCTCACCAATTATTAAAACAAAAGAAGATAAGCCTAAAATAATTACAAATTCAATTATTGTTATTTGGGAAAATCCTAAAACACCTCTTATTTTATCATTAAAAATAAATAAAATTTGTAAAAACAAAGAAGTGAAAAGACCAAAAATTATATAATAGTTATAACGAAAAGATAAATTGAAAAGACTTTGGTTAAAAGATCTTAAATTTAAAGCATTATAAAGCTGAGTCAAACTCATAATCAAAAAAGCATAAGTTCTTGCTTTTTCTAAATCAATCAAATGTTCATAGCTAAAAATTAAAATTGTTAAAATTGCCATTAAACTTGCCATCATTAAAAGAAAAGGTAAAATATCTAAACCAATTAATGATTCTTTTGCTTTTTGGGGTTTTGATTTTAATTCATAACCATGTTCTTTTTCAAAAGCTAAACCAGTACCAACTAAAGTATCGGTAACAAAATTTAAAATTAAAATATGAACCGGTTTTAAAATAAATGGATAACCCAAAATCAATGAAGCTAAAATTGTCAAATCTTCAGCAACATTTGTGGTAACTAAAAAGAAAACAACTCTTTTTAAATTATTAAAAATTCTCCTTCCTTCAAGAAAAGCATTTTTTAAACTTATTAAATTATCATCGATTAAAATAATATCACTTGCTTCTTTGGCAACTTCTGAACCTCTTTTACCCATTCCAACTCCAACCTCAGCTTTTTTTAAAGCTAAAACATCGTTAACTCCATCACCAATATAAGCAACTGATTAATCCAATTTTTGATAAATTTCTAAAATTTTTAATTTTGTCTCTGGAGTAATTCTTGCAAAAATATAAGTATCTTTAATTAACTTTTCTAATTCTTTATCTTGTAAATTTTCTATTTCTCTTTGATCAACTGCTTTTAAATTTTCAAAACCTAATTCTTTAGCAATATAAACTGCTGTCTGTTTATGATCGCCTGTCAATATTCTTATATCAATCCCAGCTTCTTTTAATTCTTTAATTGTCTCTTTAACCCCAAATTTAGGAGGATCATATAAAGCAATTAAACCGACAAAAATTAAATTCTCTTCCCTATCACCCTCATTATAAGCAACACCTAAAACTGAAAAACCATTTTCAGCATATTCAAGAGTCTTGTTTAAAATAATATCTTTATTTTCAAATTTCTCTCTTTCTGCTTCCTTTAAAACAAATTCTGATTTTTCAATTAAATTTTCAAAAGCACCAACATAAAAAGACTCAATCTTATCATTTTTAACTACAATCCTTTTATGCTTTCTTAGTCGAGAAAATGGTTCTTTTTTAATTATTTTATGGGTTTGTAATAATAATTCTTTTTTAATACCAGCTTTTTCACTTAAAACAAGCAAAGCAATATCTCTTGGATTTCCCTTAAATTTCAATTCAGGAGATTTGATAATTTCTGCTTCATTAATTAAAGAAACAATATTTAATAATTTAACAAAAGAAAAATCCTCTAAAGGATTAATCAATTTTCCATCTTTATAAAAATTTCCTTCCAAATCATAACCTTGACCACTAAGCTCAATTTCTTTATCAGGATAAAGGAAAATTTTCTTTACGGTCATAATATTTTCTGTTAAAGTTCCGGTTTTATCAGTTAAAAGCAAATTAATGACTGATAAATTTTCTGTTGCCTTCATATTTTTTACTAAAACATTTCTTTTAAACAAAGCATAAGCACTAGTAACTAATAAAACCGTAATAATAACTGGTAAGCCTTCTGGAATTGAAGAAACAAAACTAGAAATAACAAAAAGCAAAGTTTCAGTCCATAAATAGTTTCTTTGAAAAGCAAAATAAAAAATTAAAATTGAAGTTAATAAAGCAATCAAAAGCATTCTCAAGATTAAATTCTTAGATAACCTATCAAAATGAGGAGCAATTTCTTTTTCTTCTTTATATTTTTGATAAATTGATCCTAAATAAGTATTTAAACCAGTAGCAAAAACAACTCCTCTTCCCCTTCCTTCAACTACATAACTTCCCATAAAAGCAATATTTTTTCTCTCTGGAACAATTGTTTCCTGCGGTAAAATTTCAATTGTTTTTTCAACTGGTAAAGATTCTCCTGTTAAAATTGATTCATCAATTTTCAAATTTTCAATTTCAAATAATCTTAAATCAGCTGGAACAATGTCACCCTCTTCTAAAATAACAATATCGCCTGGAACTAAATTTTCAACATCAATCTCAACAATTTCTTTGTCTCTTAGAACTTTAGCTTTCGGTTTAAAAAGATTTTTTAATTTCTCTAGTGTTTTTTCTGTTCTCAATTCAAAAAAAGACCTAAAAAGGCATTAGTCAGGATGATTATTAAAACAACTAAAGCATCTAAAAATTTCCCTAAAAATAAACTAAAAAATAAAACAAAAAATAAAACAAAATTGAAAATATTTTTAAATTGTTTTAAAAATAATTTAATCAAAGAAATTTTTTCTTCGTAAGGTAAGACGTTCTTGCTATATTTTAAAATTCTCTTTTGAGCTTCATCAAAAGAAAGTCCAATTGGTGAACTTTCTAAAATATCAAAAATTTCATTAATATTTAAACTATGAAAATTATTCATAACATAATTTTAATCAAAACTTTCTAAAAAATCTCTGGATGAATATAGATCTTTTCAATTTTTCTATTTTGATAATTTAAAGAATGGATTATTGGTTTTCTTTTTTGTGATGAATTGCTTGCTGCTTTTTTATTTCCTAAATAAAAACCAATATGATAATGACCATTTCTCTTTTCCCAAACAATCACTGCTCCCTTAACTAATTTATCTGTTTCTTGCCATCCATTTTCAAGCATATCTTTTATTGTGCCTTCAACAGTTGTATGAACACTATCAACTAATTTTAAAATTCTTAAAATAACACTTACATAAAAAGCACAACTTAATTCTCCTTTTTTCAAAATATCTTTTGATTTGCCTTTCTCATCAATAAAATAAATTGACTGAAAAAATTTGCAATTAATACTATTTTTAATCAATTTAAATAAAGATCTTTTTTTGTCAAATTTAAGCATATAATTTGCCCCCGGCAGGAGTCGAACCTGCAACCTCCTGGTTAAGAGCCAGTTGCTCTACCAATTGAGCTACGGGGGCAATTTCCTTAATTATATTTTAACATTTTTTTAATATATTTAATTATTTTAATTATATTGAATAATATTAAAAATATCACCCAAAATATAAGAAATTTATTATATAAAAATGGACTTGACAAATAAAAAAATAGTATAGTATAATGGAATATAGCAAGCAATAAATGAAGTCTACGGCGG
>PSMS01000024.1:0-5313 GCA_040290225.1 Patescibacteria group bacterium
TATAAGACGGGGGTCGCTGGTTCGAATCCAGCCGGACGCACTAAATAAATGAAGATGAAGTTGATTATTGCGTTATTAGTTATTTTACCTTTAATTGTTTTTGCTTTTCACCTAGAATTAAAAAGACAACCCTTTGGAGGGAAATTAATACGTACGGAAAGATGTGAAAACGGTATAATTTTAGAAATTGAGTCTTTTCACCACAAAGATTATTTTCAAAAACAAATCGAGAAAGTAAGAAAAGAATTTATTTTTGTAGAAAAAACACCAGATGAGTTAGAAAAAGATTTTGGGTGTTATGATGGCAAAGAAAATAATAAAAGCATAGAAAAATCAAAAAACCTTACTCCATCAGTACCAGTAGATCAAATTGGTAAAATTTATATTGGAACAGCCAAAAAAGGTGGAACTTGTGTAGAAAAATTTCAAAAATTAATTGGGTACGAAACTTCAACTAGTGAGACAACAACACCTATTTACCAAACTTGTTATAGAAACAGAAAAGATGTTGATTATTCAATTATATTTATTGGTGGGTCGAAAAGTTATTGTGAAGTGTTTCCAGGTTTGTGTCGTTAAACAAAAAAGGTCCTAAAAAGAATTTCACCAATAGGTACAACGTTTTTATACTCATCTAAATAAACATTTAATGCTTTTCTTACATCTTCTTTATCAACAAAAAACTCTTCGATCGGTACACTAAAACCAAAACTTAAAGGATTAGCTGGCAAAAAATAAACATAAGTCCTTAAGCCATTAGAAAAAATTTCAAAACCATCAAAATCTGTCCAATTATATTTTTTGTTATTAATAAAAATACCTTCATTGTTTATTTTTATTTCCATTAATTTGGGTTTATAAAAAAATGGATGAAAAAAGAATATCAAGGCTATTAAACTTAAAACTAAACCCCAATAATCTAAACTAAAAATAAAATAAGCTATTGAAATACCTAAAACTATTCCCCAAAATAAATGCCATAATAAATCACCAAAAGGATGAACAATAAAATTATAAGCTGCCCATTTTATTTCAAACTTTTCCTCCATTCTTTAATAAAATTTTAGTATAATATTAATCAAAAATGAAACTAAAAAAATATAATTTCAAAGCAATAGAAACTAAGTGGCAAAAAAAATGGTTAAAAAATAAAAATCTTTGGAGAGCTTTTGATTTTTCTAAAAAACCTAAAAAATACATTTTAGATATGTTTCCTTATCCTTCTGGTGAGGGTCTCCATGTTGGTCATGTAGAAGGTTATACTGCAACTGATATTATCTCAAGGTATTTAAGAATGAATGGTTATAATGTTTTACATCCGATGGGTTGGGATGCTTTTGGTCTACCAGCAGAAAATTACGCTCTTAAAGTAAAAAAGAACCCTATGACTTTTGTTCCTAAAAATATTTTAAGATTTAAAAAACAAATTTATCGTTTAGGTTTTAGTTATGATTGGGAAAGAGAAGTTAATACTACTGATCCCAATTATTATAAATGGACTCAATGGATATTTTTACAATTCTTTAAACATGGACTAGCTTATGAAGCTGAGGCTCCTGTTAATTTTTGTCCTTCATGTAAAACAGGCTTAGCTAATGAAGAAGTTATTGGAGGAAAATGTGAAAGATGTGGAAGTGAAGTTGAAACAAAAATGCTAAGACAATGGCACTTAAAAATTACTGCTTATGCTGAAAGACTTTTAAAAGATTTAGAAGAGCTTGATTGGCCTGAAAAAATAAAAGAAATGCAAAGAAATTGGATAGGTAAAAGTGAGGGTTGGGAAGTAGAATTTGCTGTTGATGGTTCAAGTGAAAAAATTAAAATTTTTACAACCAGACTTGATACTATTTTTGGAGCAACATTTGTTGTTTTATCATTTCAACATCCTTTAGCTTTAAAAATAACGAAACCAGATTTTTATTCCCATGTTGAAAGATACATAATTAATGAATCTAAAAAACCTGTTTCTGAAAAAGTTATTGAAAAAGAGCTTACCGGTGTTTTTACTGGTTCTTATGCAATTAACCCGGTAAACCAATTTAAAATACCTATATGGATTTCAAATTACGTTGTTTATCATTACGGAACAGGTGCAATTATGGCTGTTCCGGCTCACGATGAAAGGGATTATGAATTTGCTAAAAAATTTAATTTACCAATAATAAAAGTAATTAAACCGGAAAACTCAAATCAAGAAATCATACCTTTTACCGAAGATGGTCTTTTAATTAACTCTGAACAATTTAGTGGTCTTAAAAGTGAAATAGCGAGAGAAGAGATTGGAAAATTTCTCCAAGAAAAAGGATTAGCAAAAAGAGCTATTTATTATCGTTTAAGAGATTGGGTATTTTCAAGGCAAAGATATTGGGGAGAACCTATTCCAATTATTAAATGTCCAAAATGTGGCAATGTCCCTGTTCCTGAAAAAGATTTACCTGTTCTTTTACCAAAAACAAATAAATTCCAACCAACGGGTACAGGAGAATCTCCATTAAAAAATATCAAAAAGTGGGTTAAAGTAAAATGCCCTAATTGTAAAGGCGAAGCTGAAAGAGAAACAAATACAATGCCCCAATGGGCTGGTTCTTGTTGGTATTATTTAAGATACATTGATCCTAAAAACAAAAAAGTCTTTGCTGATTATAAAAAATTAAAATATTGGCTTCCGGTTGATCTATATGTTGGTGGAGCTGAACATGCTGTTTTACATTTACTTTATGCTCGTTTCTGGCATAAATTTCTTTATGATCTTAAATTAGTACTAACAAAGGAACCATTTCAAAAATTATTCAACCAAGGATTAATCTTAGGTCCTGATGGTCAAAAAATGTCAAAATCAAGAGGAAATGTTATTAATCCTGATGATATTGTTAATGAATATGGAGCTGATACTTTAAGAATGTATGAAATGTTTATGGGACCCTTAGAAGATGAAAAACCCTGGGACGTGCAAGGAATTAAGGGTATTTTTAGATTTTTAAATAGAATTTGGATTTTAGCTCAAAAAATTAAAAATCAAAAAAGAAAAAAAGAAATTCCTAATGATTTAGAAAAAAATCTTCATCAATTAATTTACGAAACAACTTTTGGAATAGAAACTATGAGATTTAATATTGTTATTTCTAAATTTATGGTTTTTGAAAATTATTTAAGAGAAAAACTTGAAAATGGTTATTATATACCCAAAGATTCTTTTCTTACGTTTATTAAACTTCTTTTTCCATTTGCTCCTCATCTTAGTCAAGAAATTTGGAATTTATTTGGCAATAAATCCTTTTTAGATCTCCAAACCTGGCCAAAATATAACAAAAAACTATTAGAAAAAAATATTTACCATTATGTTGTTCAAATAAATGGAAAAAAGAGAGGAGAGTTTGAAAGTGAAAAAGATAATTTAACTGAAAAAGAAATTTTAAATATTGTTAAAAATCTTCCTCTATACGAAAAATATCTTAAAGACAAAAAAATTAAAAAAATTATTTTCGTTAAAGGAAAAATTGTCAATTTTGTTATATGAAAACTAAGTTAATCGGAAAATTGGGAGAAGAAATTGCCAAAAAATTTTTGATTAAAAAAGGTTACAAAATTATTGAGACTAATTTAAAATTAAAAAATTTGGGCGAAATAGATATTCTTTGCCAAAAAGACAACTTTTTAAATTTTGTAGAAGTTAAAACTTTAAAAGATCAAAAAAAATTTTTGCCAGAAATTCATTTTAATAACAAAAAATTAAATAAATTTAAAAAATTATCTAATTATTTTGCTAATAAAATAAATTTTGAAAATTGGATTGTTTCTTTAGTAGCTATTGAAATTAAAAATAAAAAAATTAAAATAAGATATTACGAAAATTTAACAAATCAATGATTAAAATTTTAAAAATAAGCTCTATTTTACTTTTTTGTTTTTTTATTCTTTTATTGTTTCTTTTGATTAAAGAAAAAAAAGAAAATGAACCTTATAAAAGGGAGGCTGAAATTATAAAAGAATTGGTTTTAAAATCGCAAAAAGAAATTGATAAAATAGAAATAGAAAAACTATATTTAAGCCATCCATTGTCTTTGGAAAAAGAAAGAAAAGATAAATTGGGTGAGTCTTTTGAAGATGAAAAAATAATCTTTGTTTCCGATGAAATTTTTAAAGAAATTGAATTGTTTAAAAATAAGCCGGAGTAGCTCAGTGGTAGAGCAGTCCCTTCGTAAGGGAATGGTCGTGGGTTCGAATCCCACCTCCGGCTAAAAAATTAAAAATTTTCGTGATAAAATTTTAAAAAAATGAAAAAATTGATTGTGTTTTTAATTGTTTTTAGCCTTATATTTCCTTATTATTTTAGCGAAGCTCAATTTCCTGGGTTCCCTGGATTTCCTGGGATTCCATTAGGAGATATTTTGGGAAATCGTAAAGATATTTTTAATCAAGAAACTTTTCTTCCTCCATCTTATCAAGATGATAATTATAGTATTTTCAATACATCAACTCATTCTTGGGCAGAAAATTTTCAGAAGATTCTTGAAAGCGCTAAACCACCAAAAGAGGGTGTTCCTGTTTTTCCTTACGATCCGGTTTTATACACTCTTTTATTTTTAGGTTTTAATCTGGGTGCAGCTGGTAATTTACAAAATTTCCAACTTATGCAAAAAGATATTTTAGAAAGAGTTTCTAACAATATTAAAAAAGAAGCACGTGATTCTTATTTTATTTATCAAATCTTATCATCTCAAAAATATTTTGAAAAAGTTGAAAAATGGCCATCAATATATGAAGAAGTAGGAGGTTTAGAAAATGAGGGTTTAACAGTAGGAAAAATTGCTAGTGCTTATAATCTTTTAGTTAGTAATCTTTCTAATTTAGATTGTATTGATCCTCTTTTTAGAGATGAGTTTGAAGAACAAATTTTAGCTTTTAGTGATCATTTTTATTTAAGGAGCTATGCAGAGAATCTTTTAGCCAATATTCCTGATTGTGAGCCTCTGCCATTAGAATTATTTCCTCTTTCTTATCAAAACATTTCCCCAAAAAATCAGGGAAATTTACTTTCAAGAATAATCGGAGCTTTTTCGCCAAAATTCTTCCTTGCTCAAACCCAACAAGATCAGAATGGAACCGATCAATCACTTCAATTTAATACTGTTGTTTTAGACGCAACCCAGTTAGATCGTACTCTTAGAAATATTGGGCATTCTTCAAAAGCTGTCCATGTTCTTTCTTCTTTATCTTCAGCTTATTCTGCTCCTGATTCAATTGGTAATCCAGGCACTATTTATAAAATTGATACTTTTTTGAAATTAGACAATGGTTATATAATTCCTATTG
>PSMS01000025.1:0-1009 GCA_040290225.1 Patescibacteria group bacterium
TTTTTATCCCCCATACATAAAATTTAAATTTGGACAAAAATTACCCAACAATAGGCTTTTTACGTTTATTTAAAAATTTTTGATAAATAATTTTGTTCAAGATAAGACATATTTATCAATCGGGCAAAGCTTTCTATTTCACCTAATCTCACAAAGGTAGGCATTCCTGCAAGACATCCTGTTGATTTTAAGAAAGCACCACCACCAGAATTTCCTTTTTCTATTTTTGCTGAAGTTACAAAATAATAATCCCCATCAAAACCACTAATTATTCCTTCTGTCGCTGTTAAATACTCTCCGCCGATGGTCGGATAACCAAGAACGACTATCTCTTCTCCTATTTTTATTTTATCCTTACTACAGATAATAGGAACACGATCTGTAATTTTTAAGGAAGCGCGAGGGATTATTTCAATTCCTTCATGCTCTGAAAATCTTAACTTTGCTTCTATTCTCAAAAAACTAAAATCTATTAACCTCATATCGGACAGAGATACAACCCCTGGATAATAAATGGGATTAGCAAGATACAAATCAGTAAATCCCTTTGTTGGATTAGAAGAATAAACTACGATACATGGAGGGTATTCAAGGGTTAAATCAGCATTTTCTATAATATGATAATTTGTTAAAATTATAGTTCGATTTTCAGAATCTAAACCGTATATAATTCCTGAACCCTCCATTATTCTCCCATATTTGTCCGAACAACCTACCTTAACAATATATTTCCCTAAATATTCCACGATTTCTGAGGATTTATAACCTGTCGGAGACTGAAATTGTTGTGTTTGTTGTAATTGTTGTTGTAATTGCACAATTTTTTGTTCCAGTTCAGAAATCCGTTTTTGGACTTGTATATCAGGAAATTGAGACGATGGAGTAACTTCTTTTTGAAGTTCTAGAAAGTTTTGTTCTGGTGGCGGTGGTGGCGGAATAATAGGAAGTTCTAGAAAGTTTTGTTCTTGTGGCGGAATAGTTTCATTAATTTTAGGTTTAAAACTAATCA
>PSMS01000025.1:1138-5286 GCA_040290225.1 Patescibacteria group bacterium
CCGACATTATGCTACTATCATCAAATAAAGCAACCAGGACCCAAAACAATGACCAAAACAATGACCAAATAAATAGAAGCCAAACAATAAAGTAGAAAATTATTAAACCTATTTTCTTAATTTTTTCTTTCATATTTATTTTTAGTATAGCAGGATTTTTTTATAAAATTCAAAGGAAAATAAGAATTACCCAACGATTTTTTTATTAATTAAGTAATTAGATTAATCTCATTTAAGATACGTTTTTTATTATTCTCGTTGATCCAATCTGAATATTTAATACGATAAAATTCCCAACCCGCTGATTCTAATATTCGCTGTCTTTCTTCATCATCTTCAATATATACCTCCCCAACTTCATCTTTGAAATGAGTAGGACCGTCACATTCAACAGCAATTTTCTTTCCATTTTTAGTATTAATAATTACAAAGTCAATTCTAAATCCACAACTTTCAACCTGATTTTGAATACGACATTCTTCTGACAAATTTGACCTAATAAAATTATAAAAATATTCTTCAAACTTAGATTCAAAATTTTTCAATTCTTCTGAACAAAAATTAACTTCACCATTATCTCGCACATATTCAAGATATTTTTTAATCCAAATTCCATCCGGGATTTCTTCAATAGGCATACTTACAAAACAGTGAGTTTGCAAACGGGCTCGAGAAAAAGCAACATTAACTCTTCCTTTGTTTATATCAGACCTAATATCTCCTCCTTCTCCTGTAAGAGGTATATATCTATTTTTTTGAGAAGGGTCTTTTATAACAAATGAATAAATAATAATATCTTTTTCATCACCTTGAATACCCTCAATAATTCCAATTTTATAATTATCTCTCTCTTCTTTATATCCTTCTTTTTCAAATAATTGACGAATAAGTCTGGCTTGATCATTAAAAAATGTAAGAATTCCTATTGATTTATCTTGATATTGCTTATCAGATTTTAGTTCCTTGAAAAATTTTAATATTTCTTCAGCCTCTGAATAATTTGTTTTATCGCCCTGCTCTTTATTCCAATCAACTTCAACCTGATGGATAACCATTATTCTGTTGGTATCTTTGTATGTGAGGTAATTACTATTTATAACATTTAACTTCTTCCCTTTAGGCTCATAAAAATATTTATTACTAAAACCAATTAACTCTTTTGGTGAACGATAATGATTCATTAATGTTCTGCTTTCGCAGCCTCTTAAGTAGATTATATCTAAAATTGATTGCACCCGCTCGCCGGTTGCTTTAATTTGAAGCTCTTCTGGAATTTGATATTTCTTTGCTAATTCATCAAAAGCGCGATTCGATTTGAAAATAATTGAGTCGTCACGCATCTGCTCACTATCACCAAAAAAAAGTGCTTTTTTAGCACGAGACATTGCTGGGATTGCGTAAGCAATATTACATTGAGAAGCTTCATCAAAAATGACATAATCGAAAATTTCTAGTTTTAAAGGAATAATTCGACTTGCATCATCAAGTTCCATTATCCAAATAGGAATAATATCCATAAGAGTAAGAAAGTTACTTGGGTCTTTTTTTAAACTATCAAAAGTTTTATATGCTTTTTTAGATTTACTTAATTTTTGAGCAAGTATTCTAATTATATATCTAACAAAAGCTCTTCCCTCATTCCACTTATCTGCAATTTTTTTATTAATAATATTTCTAAGATAAATTGTAACAAGTTCTTGGCGAGTTTTCTCTTTTCTTTTAATTACTTTACTAAAACTATTTGGATCATTTGGATCATTATTTGGATATTCTATTCTATTTCTAAGTTCATTTAACTCTTTATCTTTCTCTACAGCTTGAATAATTTTTTCTTTAACTTCATTAAAATTAGCTTTTGAAATAAGTTTATTTATTTTAAGAAATCTATCTTCTTTAAATAATCCGCAAGTATCTAAAGAATTATTTAATTCTTTTTTTAATTCTTTAAATTGCTGTAGGTTTTCACGATAGCGACAGTAATCTCGTAATTCCTCAATAAGTTTAATCCTTTGTGATTTTGTGATATCTAAATTAAAACAATCCTTACTCATATAATCAATAAACCTATTTGGTAAAACAGAAACATACTTGCCGAGATACATGTACAACCTGATGGCGTAAAAGTAACGTTTAATATTATTGGACCCCTCATAACCAAATTTAGTAATATCTTCTATAATTTTTTGTAAAATCTCTGAATATTTATTTTCTCTAAAATTAATAGTAGAAAATAATCTATCAAAGTCAGCTTTCTTTTTATTCTTTTTATAGACTTCAATCATTTCTTTTAATTGTTTTAAATTAGATCTTATTTCTCTAATCTTTTGCAGTAAATCCTCAGAAAAATTTTCTTTAAATCGCTCTAAATTAGAAATTTTGATCTTATATTCGCTCAAATTTTCAAGTTCCTGGCTGAGTTTATAAAATCTTCTTTGCTCTTCAATTGCGTTATTAAATAATTCTTTTAGTTTTGTTTTTATCTCAATCTCTTTAGCCATCTTTTTAGCTATCTCTTCTTCTCCCTCTTCTTTATTATATTTTTTATATTCCAATTCTTTTAAATAGTTTTCTAAGCTCTTAAGCTGAGTAGCGATTCCATCTTTTATATCTTCTTCACTTAATTGGGTAGAGCCAATATCCGGAATATACCCAAATAAATATTTTATCTCTAATTTTTTCAACATATCTTTAACTACTTTTAATGCTTGATCTTTTTGACTTACAAAAAGAACCTTATTGCCTTTTGCAGCAAGATGACAAAGAAGATTTGCAATGGTTTGAGATTTGCCAGTACCGGGTGGACCCTCAACAATAGCAGCCTTGTTGCCAATAATTTCTAAAACTCTTAATTGGTATTTGTTGTAAGGAAATGGGAAATATAATTCCCCTTCGCTTGGAATTTTCTCTTTTTTAGACAGATCATCATATTTAACCAAAACCGTGAGTGACGTTTCATCGAAGTCATTGTCTTTGAGTTTTGAAAGCTCTTGTAGGTCCTCGGCTATAAAATAATTTGCCCGTGGACGAATACTTATATGGACTTCATCTATCTTGAATGAATGTTCATTAAATTTTACGTTTTTTAATTTTAAGTGGTGGACAATTTTATTCCATATATCATTAAAGACTTTTATATCTTTTATCGGTAAAGACAATTCGCCCCCAGTCTCATATTTTCCTATTTCTTCTACAATTTGATAATAATGGTCTTCTTCTAAAATATCTGCAAGAATATTAATATTTACTTGAATCTCAGAATCAACTGGGCTAATATAATATTCATATTTACCCCCTTCTTTTTCATATGTTTTCTCAATACTAATAGGAAGAGAAAATAAGGGATAACGATCGTTTCTTAAAAGAGTTTCTTTTACCTCTTCCTCCACTAAATAATCTGATCTTAATTCAATTTTTTCTTCAAATGGGATCTCTATTTCGTAAAATCCGAAATCAAAAAAAATTTGTTTATTATAGGGATCATTTCGGTATATGTTATAAATTTCTTCTATTTTATTCATCAAATCCACCAAAGTTCTCTCGTTTGGAACTTCTTCTAAAGAGAAGTGTAAATTTATTAAATACTTGGGATTATCGTTTATATCACTTTCTAACAAATCTTTATAATTAAAAGAATATTTTGGTAATTCAACTGATTGTTTATTTTGAGTAATAAAAGAACTTTCTCGCGTTAACTTAACAAAACCAAGACAATACTTTATATAATTTATTAATGAAACTTTTTCCATTAATATAATTTATTTTAATTTATTTTAATTTATTTTAACTTTTTAATATTTAAACTCTCTTTTTAAAATTTGTCTAAATTGCTTTCTTTAGTGCGTTATTAGTAAATGAAAGAGGCGCACTGATCCGACCAGATTTCAAAATAGCGTTTTAACTAACCGCTCACTACCCCTGAGAATTTTAATTACTTCTTTTAGGGTTTATCTAAATATTATTATAAATTCAATTTTTTATTATAGTCAATTTTGGTGATTTTTAGGGAAAATTAAACTAGAAAACCCTATTTTGGCAAAGGGTTTTCATAGCGGGTTACAAAAAGATAGTTTTTTATATTAATATTAAATAAATAGCTGGATTGAAAAATTTTATCTTTCAAAAAATCAAAAATTATAATTTTCAGACTT
>PSMS01000004.1:0-31235 GCA_040290225.1 Patescibacteria group bacterium
AAAATGTTTTAGAAAAATTAAAAGAAATTAGAGGAGTTAAATTTGAATGGAATGAACTTTATGAACAAATGCAAAGAGGTAAATCTGGTAAGCTTAATATTGGTGTTATTGCTCAGGATGTTGAAAAAGTATTTCCTGAATTAGTAAGTGAATGGGAATATAATGGAGAAAAATATAAGGCAGTTGATTATGGAAGATTAACAGCTGTTTTGCTTGAAGCTATTAAAGAACAACAAAAGACAATAGAAAATTTACAAAAAAAGATTGATGAAAAAGAAAAAAGAATTGAGAGGTTGGAAAAAATTATTGAATCGTTAAATAGATAATTTTTATTTTTTTAAATTTTTAAAAAATTGATCGAGGGGGAGAGTATTTAAAATGTCGTTTTCTGAAGCCCAACCCCTTCTTGCTTGAGCTATTCCTATTTCTAAAAATTTAAGGTGTAAAACAGAATGAGCATCACTATCAATGACCATTTTAACTTTCTTTTCAACACATTTTCTTATATGATCATCTTTTAAGTCTAATCTATCCGGATAAGCATCAATTTCTAAAATTGTATTTGTTTTTTTAGCAAAATCAATTATTTCATCAATATCAATTTCATAAGCAGGTCTTTTGTTAATTACTCTGCCAGTGGGATGAAAAATACAATCAACGTTTTTATTCATCATTGCTTTTTTTATTCTTTCTGTTTGAATGCTTTTAGGTAAATCAAAATGACTATGAATAGCTGCGCCAACAAAATCCATTTTACTTAAAATTTCATCACTGATATCTAAGGTTCCATCTTTATTAATATTAACTTCAGCTCCTTTTAGAATTTTTATTTTTCCTTTATATTTTTTGTTAAGTTTGTCAATTTCTTCAAATTGCTTTAAAAACATTTTTTCATCTAAACCACCAGCAACCGCAAGCCCTTTAGTATGATCAGTAATACAAATATACTCTAAGCCTAATTTAATTGCTTCTTCAACCATTTCTTCAATTGAATTTTGACCATCAGACCAATTTGTTTGAATTTGGAGATCTCCTTTTAAGGCTTGGTAATCAATTATTTTAGGAAGTTTATGTTCTAAAGCTAATTGAATTTCTCCTTTGTTTTCTCTCATTTCTGGTGGTATATATTGCATTCCTAATTTTTCAAATATTTCTTCTTCGGTTTCGCCAGCAATCATTTTTTCATTTTTATCAAATAAACCGTATTCATTTAATTTCCAACCTTTTTTAATAGCAATTTCTCTTGTTTGAATATTAAAATCTTTTGAACCAGTAAAATACATCAAAGCTGCTCCAAAAGATTTATCTTCAACAACCCTTAAATCAACGTCTAAACCATTTTTTAATCTAACATTTGTTTTTGTTGGTCCTTGTCCGTAAATATAATCTATTTCTGGAAATTTGACAAAATAATCCATTAATTTTTCTGGTTTATCAGAGGTTGCTAAAATATCAATATCACCAACAGTTTCTTTTTTTCTTCGATAAGAACCTGCTGGGATAACTTTTTTAGCTAAACCACTTTCTTTTAAATATTTAATTAAATTTTCAACTAATGGGTAAATAAATCCTAAGATAAATCTTCCTCCGCTTTGTTTATAAAATTCAATTCCCTTTAAAATTTTTTCTTCACTTTTTTGACCAAATCCTGGTAATCTTCTTATTTTATGTTCCCGACAAGCTTTTTCTAAATCATCTATTGTTTTTATTCCTAAGGCTTTATAAAGTTTATAGACAATTTTTGGTCCAACTCCTTCAATATTTGTTAATGTTTCAACATCAACAGGAACTTCTTTTTTTAATTCTTCCAATTCTTTAATTTTTCCAGTTTTTAAGTATTCAATAATTTTCTCAGCAATTGATTCTCCTACTCCCGGTAAAGATTTTAGTCCTTCCCTTCCTTTTTTTTTAAAAAATTCTTCAATATCTTCATCAAGGGCTTCAATAGAATAAGCTGCTTTTTCGTAAGCCTGAGGTTTAAATTGAATTCCTTTCATTTCTAAATAGATTGCAATCATTCTTAAAAGTTTTGCTATTTCTTGATTTTTCATCTATAAGTTTCAATTAGGTTTGTGCCGCGGGAGGGAATCGAACCCCCGACGCGTGGCTCTTCAGGCCACCGCTCTACCACTGAGCTACCGCGGCTTTTTTGCGCCCCGGGAGGGATTCGAACCCCCAACCTTGAGCTTAGAACGCTCCTGCTCTTCCAATTGAGCTACCGGGGCTTATTGCCGGGAGCGGGACTCGAACCCGCGACCTGACGCTTATGAGACGCCCGCTCTAACCACTGAGCTATCCCGGCAATAATAATATTATATCAAAGAATCTTTTTTAAATGTTTTTTTCTCCATTTTTCAATCAGTTTATGATTTCCTGAAAGTAAAACTTTTGGCACTTTTAAGATTTTATTTTTTATTTTAATTAAAGCGGGACGAGTATAAACTGGCAATGAATATAAAGAACCAAATCTTTTTTCTTCTTGAGACAATGGATTATGCAAAAATCCTGGAACAAATCTTGAAACACAATCAACAATTACCATAGCTGGCAATTCTCCACCCGAAAGCATAAATTTTCCAAGAGAAATTTTTAAATCAACAAATTTTTCAATTCGAGCATCAATTCCTTCATAATGACCACAAATAATAATTATTTGTTTTTCTTGAGAAAGCTTCTGGGCTATTTTTTGATCAAAAATTTTTCCTGCAGGATGAGTTAAAATTATTTTTCTTTTTTTTGTTTGGTAATCTTTTTTGGCTTTTTCAAGAGCTAAATAAATTGGTTCAAATTTAAGAACCATTCCTGGACCACCACCATAAGGACGATCATCAACAGTTTTATGTTGATCAAAAGTAAAGTCTCTTGGATTCCAAAATTTGATTTCAATAATATTTTTTTCTTGAGCTTTTTTTAATAAAGAAGTTTTAAAATAACTAAATGCCTCAGGAAATAAAGTAATAATATCAAATCTCATTCATCATTTTTCTTCTTTTAATTCTTGAATTATTTCTTCACTTTTAAAAGTTGGATTAGTAATTGTTGGCTCTTCAACTTTAATATTAACCCTGGCGTGATGTTTAACGCCTATTGTTTTTATTATTTTTTTAATAGCATTAATTGTTTCTCCTTTTCTTCCAATTATAAGTCCCATATCTTGGGGATGTAATTTTATACTTAAAAGAACGCCCATTTCGTCAATTCTTCTTGTTACTTTAACTGACTCTGGATTGTTAACCAAAGCTTTAATTATTTCTTCAAGAACTTTTTGATAAATTGGTGTTTCTGTCATTTTTCTATCTTTTTCTTTAAATCGACCTTAAAAATTTTTATAGTTATTTTATTTTACCACAATTTTTATTCAAGATAAATTTCTATTCTCTTTGGATCTTGAGGAAATCTATCTCGCCAATATGGCCAAATTTTAATATTAACATTATTAACACCTTTAATTTTAGAAAAATATTCTTTTGCTTCTTCAATTGTTTTTCCTTTTATTTTTTCTTTTAGTATTTCTTCACTAAGATTAGGATGAATTAAAGCTGTTCCCTTAAAAGAAACTATCATTGTTTTATTTTTGAAATCGTAATTGACTAAAGCTAAGTCCTTGATATTAATTTTAGAAATCATAAAATATTCTCGATCATTACCTAATTTTCTAAAAATTAATTCTTTTATTAAGTTTTCTGCCTCTTTTTTATTAAAAACCATTGTTTCAATCTTTCCGCTTCCCATAGCTAATAATTTATCTGTTTTTTCACCAACATTGTGAGAAAGATTTTGTATTTTAACAGTTAAAAGAGATTCATCATAAATATAATATTCGTTAGGATATTTAAGGGCTAATTCATCTTGAAGTGTTTTTTTTATTTTATTTTCTAATTGAAGTTTAATGCTAGTTAAATCGTCTTGAGTGACAACTTTTAATTTACTTTTTATCTCGGGAGAATAATCTTCATTAGCTTCAACTATTAAATAATCTGACCACAATTTACCTGGTTCAATTTCTTTTCCTTCTAGGGCAATAATTTTAAGTTTTTCTCCCTTTTTAATTTTTAAATTTTTATCTTTTATTTCAAACGGAAAAGCTTCTGAGTTGACACTACTAGGATTATTTTCTTCACCCTTGGGAACCTCAATTCTTTTTATTGTTTTAAAAATATTTCCATTGTAATCAAGCCTAGTTCCTTCAACTAAAGGAAAAGAATAAGGAGATTTATTATAGAAAGTTATTTTTAAATTAGATAAACCTGAAAAAATTTCCTCACCGGTAGGTACCATTTCTTCAGTAACCAATCTTTCAATAGATATCTTCTTGGCTGGAAGAATTTTATTTTCATAATCAATATTTAAAGCATCCTCGTTTAAATTGACAATTTCATTGAATTCATAATTATTTTTATCTAAACTGATTTTAACTACCACTTTTGTTCGAAGAAACCCTAAAACAAAATTTAATGACAAGAAAGAGAAAATTAAAATCAAACTAAAAAATATTATTTTTTTAAATGGGATATTTATTTTTCTTTTAGGTTTTTCTTCTTTAATTATTTTAAGACCGGTTGGAGGTTTTTCTTCTTTATCTTTCTTTTCTTCTTTCTTTTTCGGCGGTTTGACATCAACAACTTTTAATTCGCTGACTTCATATTCTTTTAAAAAAATTTCAAAACCTATTTGCTGAGCTAAATTTAAAAATTTTTCATCATCACTCTCAATAAAAACTTTTTTTCCTAAACTTTCTATTTCTCTTTTTAAAATTTCCAAATTAGTTTTATGATTTAAAGATTTTAAACTACTAGGAACAACCAAAATTATTTCCTCACCCAAAGATTTTCTAATTAAATCAACAATATCTCCTAATTCTTCTTTTCCTTCTAAATAAATATAAAATCTATTTTTAGCCATTATTTTCTCTTTTGGAAATTAATTGGTGTTTTTTGAATAGTTCCTGAAAAACTTTTTCACTTTCATCTGTCCAAAGCATTCCTTTTTCTTTAAGTAATTCCTTTGAAATTTCAACTGGAAGACCGTAGGAAGTATAAAGATAAAATATTTTTTCTCCTAAAATTTCGCTTGATTCATTACCTTTAATATTCTTTTCAAATTCTCTTAAACCCTTTATTAACACCTTTTCAAAATTTACCAACTCTTCAAAAATTACTAATTTTATTTTATCAAAATTATTTAATTCTTCATAATAATTTTTATATTTTTCAATTACTGCCTTAATTAATTCCTCGACAATACTTAATTTAAGATTTAAAAATTTCATTTGTAAAGCTAATCTTCTTAAAATTCTTCTTAAAACGTAACCTCTTTCTAAATTGCTTGGATAAAGACCATCGGCAACTAAAAAAACACTTCCTCTTAGATGATCCATAATTATTCTTTTTCTTCTTTCTTCACCTTGATATTTTTCTAAAATCAATCTCAAATTTTCGAATAAATCAGTTTCAAAAATTGTTGGAGTTTTTTGCAAAACCTTCATTAATCTTTCAAAACCCATACCTGTATCAACTCCAGGAAATTCTAATTTCTTTAGGTTTTTATTTTTATCTTTATAATATTCATTAAAAACTAAATTCCAAACCTCAATTCCATCAACATAAATTTCGGTTGTTGGTCCACAAGGACCTTCATCGCCTGTTGGTCCCCAAAAATTATCTTCCATTCCCATCTCTTTAATTTCTTGAACTCCTATTTCTTTCCAAATATTTCCTGAAACTTCATCTTTAGGTACTTTATCTTCTCCTTTAAAAATTGTCACAAAATCAATTTTTAAACCTAACTCTTTTGTTAAAAATTCATAAGACCAATAGATTGCTGATTTTTTGAAATAACCTGAAGTTCCAAAATCCTGAGGATCATCAGAACCTACAGGACCAAAAGAAAAATTCCCTAACATTTCAAAAAAAGTTAAATGTCTTTCATCACCAATTTCTTCAATATCAGTTGTTCGAAAACATTTTTGAATTGAAGCGGTTCTTTGGCTACCAAAATCTTTAATTGGATCTTTTTCGCGAAGATAATATTTTTTAAATTGTTGCATTCCGGCAGTTGTTAAAAGAACACTGGGATCGTCATAAGGGATTAAAGAAGAAGAAGGAACAATTTTGTGTCCTCTTTTTTCAAAAAACTCTAAAAATATTTTTCTTATTTCTTCTGATTTTATCATTGTTTTTTTACAAATGGAAAATAAATTACATCTTTAATTGATTCTTTATTTAAAATAATCGAAAAAAGTCTATCTAACCCTATTCCTAAACCAGCAGTTGGAGGCATTCCGTATTCAAGGGCTTCGATAAATGTTTCATCATAGGGATGAGCTTCCACATCTCCTCTTTTTAATTCTTCAGCTTGAGCTAAAAATCTTTCTTTTTGATCAATTGGATCGTTTAACTCAGCGTAAGCATTAGCTACTTCATAGCCACCAAGATAAAGCTGAAATCTTAAAGTTAATCTTGGATCCTTTGGATTTTCTTTGGCTAAAGGTGAAATTTCTTTAGGATGATCAATTAAAAATATTGGCTCCCATAAATTTGGTCTTATTAATTTTTTAAAAATTTCATCAACTATTTTTCCTTTATTAATTAATTTAGGATTAAACTCTATCTTTTTTTCTTTAGCAAAATTAATAAAATCTTTTAAATCATTTTCAAAATAATCCAGGCCTGTATAATTTTTTATTAATTTAACAAACTCAATTCTTTTCCATTTACCTTCTAAATTAATTTTTCTACCTTTAAATTCCAAACTTAATCCTTTTTGTCCTCGCCATTTATTGTAAGTTTTAACTAATTTTTGGATTATTTTTTGAGTAAAATTCATTAAACCCTCTCGATCTTGATAAGCCCAATAAAGTTCCATCATCGTAAATTCAGGATTATGTTCCCGGTCAATTCCTTCATTTCTAAAATTTTTCCCTATTTCAAAAATTTTTTCAAAACCACCAACAATTAATTTTTTCAAATAAAGCTCAGGAGCTATTCTTAAATAAAGGGGTTCTTTTAGGGCTTCTAAATAAGTAACAAATGGCCGAGCTAAAGCACCACCATAATGAGTTTGTAAAATTGGAGTTTCAACTTCAAGAAATCCTTCTTTCCATAAAATTTTTCTTAACTCTTCTATTAATCGAAATCGATAATAAAAAGTTTCCTTTTCTTCATCATAAAAAATTGTTTTCAAATATGGGCATCTAACTAAAAGTTCTTCATCTCTTACTTTGTAATACTCTTTGGGAAAATTTTTCAAAGATTTTGAAAGAATTTGCCATTTAAAAGCTAAGATACTTTTTTCTTTTGATTCAGGCAAAAATGGATAGCCGTAAAAAGAAAAGAAATCTCCAATGTCGATAATTTTAATAAAATCGTTGTATTTTTTAACATTTTCATCTTTGACAATTACTTGGATTCTTCCAGTAAAATCTTTCAAATCAACAAAAGTTATTTTTCCATGTTCTCTAATAGCCATAACTCTTCCAGCAATCCAAAATTTTTTTTTCTTGCTTAAAAATTTTTGAAAACCATCTAAAATTTTCTTGATATCAGTCTTTTTTAAAGAATTTGGCGGATATGGTTGATAACCTAATTTTTTTATAAGATCAAGTTTTTCTTTTTTTTCCATTATTTTTATTATACAAAATTCTTTAAAACCCGACTCCTTGTGTTCCTGGTGCTTGAAGTTGATTAGCTATTTGTTGATAAATAGGAACTAAGACAGCTACAGCTACAAAACCAACAACAATTCCAACAAATATTAAAAGAAGTGGTTGAAGAAGTGTTAAAAGGTTTTGAACATTATTTCTAAATTCTTGACGATAATAGTTTTCCATAATATTTAAAGTTTCTTCAAGATTACCTGTAATTGAAGCTATTCCTAAAATATTAGCTAAAAGTGGAGGGATAATTTTTTCTTCTAAAAGACTTTCACCTAATTTTTTTCCAGCGATTATCTTTTTTTCAACATTAACAAAAGCTTGTTTAACTTCAGGATGAAAAATAGTTTTAGTACTTAGTCTAATTGCCTGAGGTAAAGAAATACCAGCTTTTAAAAGAGAACCTAAAATAAACATTGACTCACTTAAGGATAAATAAAGATAAATTTTCGAAAAAATAGGTGCTTTAATTAATAAATAAAGAATTAAATCTCTTGTTTTTTTTAAGGAAAACAAAACAATTAAGATTAAAAAAGAAAAAATGAAAAAAATTATTATTTTATTTAAATTAGCATTAGTAAATTCACTTAAAAATAAAAGCAGTTTAGTAAAAAGGGGCGGATTAGGAGTTAATTCTTTTATTAAAATTCCTATTTTAGGCATAACAAAAGTTATTAAAAGAAAAATAACTCCTAAAGACATAACCAAAACAATAGCTGGATAAATTAAGTTAGAAATAATTTCAGTTTTAATTTCTCTTTGTTTTTCCAAATTTTCAACCCAACGAAGCAAGTTTTCAGCTAAATTACCAGAAATTTCCCCAGCCTTAATTGTTTCAACTTCAACCTCACTGAAAATATGAGGAAAAAAAGTAAAAGTTTTATAGAATGGTTCTCCTTTTTGAAGATTATAATTTAAAAAATAAAGAAAATCAGCTAAGGCACCTTTAGTTTCTTTAATTAAAATCTGAATCCCTTGAACTAAATCTAAACCTGATTTTAAAATTAAATAAAGATTGCGAGCTAAAAATATTTTTTGCGATAGAGAAATTCTAAAAGTTAAAGCAAAATAAAATCTAAAAAAAATTGATTGGGGGGCTTCTTTAATTTCAACAGGTGTTAAATTATTTCTCAATAAATAAGCTAAACATTCTTCTTGAGAGTTCATAAATAAATTTCCCTTTTTTAAATTTCCTTGAAAATCATAAGCTTTGAATTGGAAAACTTTCATTATTCTCTTATAACCCTTAAAACTTCTTCGACAGTTGTTATTCCTAAAAATACTTTCTCTAAACCATCTTCAAACATTGTGCGGTAATTATGTTTTCTTACTAAATCTTTTATCTTGGCTAAGGTAATTTCTTTTGAGGCAATTATTTCTCTTAAGTCTTCAGTCACTAAAACTGCTTCAAAAATACCTGTTCTTTCTCGATAACCACTAAAACCACAATTTTGACAACCTTTTCCTTTAAAAACTGTAGCTTTTTCTAGTCTTTGATCATAATCTCGATAAACATCATCGGGAACTTCTAAATTTCTTAATTGGGAAAGAATGATTGACTTTTTATAATCAGGTAATTCTTCAGAAACAATACAATCAGTACAAATTTTTCTAACTAATCTTTGAGCAATAACTAAAGTTAAACTGTCAGCAACAAGATAATGAGGAATTCCTAAATCAATTAATCGCGGAATAGTTGTCGGAGCATCATTAGTGTGTAGGGTTGATAAAACAAGATGACCGGTTAAGGCTGCTTGAACAGCAACATCAGCTGTTTCTGGATCTCTTATCTCACCAACCATAATAATATCAGGGTCTTGTCTTAAAAATGCTCTTAAGGCCACCGCAAAGTTTAAACCAACTTTCAAATTAACTTGACTTTGATTGACATAAGGAATAGCGTATTCAATTGGATCTTCAATAGTAACAATATTGACTCCTGGATTATTAATTAAATTAATAATTGTGTAAAGGGTTGTTGTTTTACCTGAACCAGTTGGACCAGTTACTAAAATCATTCCAAATGTCTTTTTAATAGATTCTTCAACAATTTCTTTTACAGGAGAAAACATTCCCAATTCCGTTAAAGAGGTTGGTTTAATAGCTCCTGAAAGAATTCTTAAAACAGCTTTTTCACCATATAAAGTTGGCATAATAGCTACTCGGATATCAAATTCTACATCACCAATTTTAGTTTTAAATCTTCCATCTTGCGGTCGAAAGTGTTCATCTAATTGTAAATTACTTAAAACCTTGATTCTAGCTATTAAGGGATCCAGTAAATTTTTTCCTAATCTTTTTATTTCTCTTAAAACTCCATCAATTCTAAATCTTATTAAAACTTCTTTTTCTAAAGGTTCGATATGAATATCAGAGGCCCTTGAACTAAAAGCATAACCTATAAGATTGTCAACAAGCCGAACAACTGATTCTTCTGTTTCCAAACCAACAGTATAAAGGGTTTGGATTTCTGATTGAAATCTTGTTTTATATTCTTCTTGATAAAGTTTTTGATAATTTATTAAGGCAATTCTTAAATCAACAGGACTTACCAAATGGGGTTCAATTTTTTTATGAGTTATTTCTTCTAAAATTTTAACAACTTCAAAATCTTGAGGGTTTAACATTGCTACTTTTAAAGTATCGTTTTCTAAAGCAAAAGGAATAAGATTTTTTTCGAAAGCTATCTTTTGAGGAACCAAAGAAAGAACAGAAGGATGAATATTAATTCCTCTTAGATTAATTCGAGGAACTTTAAGTTCTTCAGCAATTAAGTCATAAAAATAATTTTCATCTAATAATCTTCTTTGAATTAAAATTTCATAGAAGGGTATTCCTAATCTTTTAGATTCTTCAACAGCATCTTGAAAAAGATTTTCATCAATTAAACCTTTTTCAATTAATAAATTTTTTATCTTTTCTTCGGGCAAAATCATGGTTTAATTTGAATAAGAAAAGTAAAATTAGAAAAAACAAAAGGCTCTAAAATTAAAAGTAAATTAATCAAAATTAACCAAAAATTTCGAAAACTAATGTATTCTTTGATTTTCCAACTTAAAATCCCCATTAATAATAGTATAAAAAAAGAAAGAAAAATAAAAAAGAAATTATAGGGAAAAGAAAGAAGCATTGAACAAAGATAAATTATTGGTTTTTCATCTTCATAAAATGGATCTCTTTTTAAAATAAATATTATTAAATTGGCTATTAAAATAATTAAAAAAAGGCCTATAATTCTAAAAAAGAAATCTCTAAAAAACATAAAAAGTGAATAAGAAAGAAAATAGGTTATTGGTAAATAAGGAGGAAGGAGATATTTAGAAAAAGGAGAATTTTTCCAAACATAATATTGAATAATTAACAAAAAACTTGAATAAAGAAAATAAAAAATAAGTAAAAAAAATAAAATTAATTTGAAGATTTTTTCTCTTTTATCTTCTTTAATAATAAAAAATAAAGATAAAGATATTGTTGAAAATAAAAGCGAAAAAAGAAAATAAATATCAAACTGACTTCCTTTAATAAAATAATTGATCATTAATTTAATTTTATCTTGTTTTAAAATAGTTTTAATGAAAGCTCTTACTTTATTTGAAGTCCTTCTTGTTCTTATTGTTCTTTCAATTATTTTAGGTTTTAGTCTTTTGACTATTAATTTTAGAAATCAATCTAGATTTATTTTCAACGAAACTTTAAAATTTATCACAAAAAATATTGATTCTACCAGAGAAAAAGCAGTTTTAAATGAAGATAATGCTCTTTGGGAAATTAAATTTGTTAATTCTTCAACAATTTATTTTTTTGACATTTTAAAAAATAATACAACCTCACAAAGATTTACTCTACCACCAAATATTGTTTTTGAAAGACCTTCTAATAATTCATTTTTATTAGTTTCTTTTGAAAAATTTACAGGCAAAACAACATTCACCTATCTTCAACTTAGAAATAAAATAACTAATGAGGTAAAATATGTTTGTATTCCAACAAGCTCTCCTGCTTTTATAAGTAATGATTCTATTTGTTCAGAATTTTAATTTATAATAAAAATAAGGTCATTAATTAAAAAAATAATTCAAAATGAAGCAAATAAACTTAAGTGTTCTTTTTTTAATCTTATTTCTTGCTTTAGGTATTTTTTTAGGAAGTCGATATATAAAAATTAATAGACAAACACCTCAGCCTAAAATTTCATCCATAGAACCAGGAACATTACCACCCTTAGGAAATCCAAATGCTCCTGTTAAAGTAATTGAATTTGGCGATTTTCATTGTCCATTTTGTTTTAAGGCTTATAAATTTATTTATCCTCAATTAGAAAAATATATTAATGAAGGTAAGATCGTTTTTTATTTTAGGGATTTTCCATTACAATCAATTCATCCTCAATCTTTTAATGTTCATTTGGCTTCAAGATGTGCTAATGAACAAGGAAAATATTGGGAATTTCATAAACAAGTTTTTAGTGATTATGAAACCTTGGGTCAAAATACTGGAAATGAGGATTATCTTTTTAGTTTAAGTGAAAAATTAAAATTAAATTCAGAACAATTTAAAGAATGTTACAATAGTAAAAAATATTTAAACGATATTCAAAACGACATTCAATATGGAACAAATGTTGGTGTTGAAGGAACCCCTACTTTTTTTGTTAATGGGAAAATAGTTGTTGGTTTCGATCCTAATGGCCTTGAAAAAGCTATTCAAGAAGCCCTAAAATGAAAAAAATAATAATTTATACAGCTTCTTGGTGTATTTGGTGTCAAAGAACAAAAAAATTTATTCAAGATCTTGGTTATGAATTTGAAGAAAGAGATGTTGAAAAAAATCAAGCCTGGGCTGAAGAAATGATTAAAAAAACTGGTCAAATGGGAATTCCAGTAACTATTATTATTGATGAAAAGGGTAATGAAAAAATTGTTTTAGGCTATGACCCAGAATTAATTAAAGAATATTTAAAAAATGAATAAAATTTATGATTCAATTATTATTGGTGCTTCGGCTGCTGGAATTAGTTCAGCAATTTATTTAAAAAGACAAGGGTTAGACTTTCTTGTTATTACTAAAGATATTGGAGGAGAAATGGCCCTTTCCGGTATTGTTGAAAACTATCCTGGTTTTGTAAAAACAACAGGAGTTGAATTAACTCAGGCTTTTGAAAACCATCTGAAAAGTTATGAAATTACACCTATTTTTGACGAAGTTGTTTCTTTAAGAAAAGAGAATAATATTTTTATTGTTAAGACAGTAAACAGTGATGAGTATTATTCAAAAACAGTTATTGTAGCTAGTGGAGCTAAACCAAAAAAATTAAATGTACCTGGAGAAGAAAAATTTTATAATAAAGGAATAAGTTATTGTTCTGTTTGTGATTTACCCTTATTTAAAAATAAAATTGTAGCTATAATTGGAGGAGGAAATTCGGCTTTAGAATCTGGCATAATGGCGAATAATATTTGCCAAAAAGCTTATATTATTAACAAAAACCCACAATTTAAAGGTGATAAAATTTTAATTGAAGAGATAAAGAAAAAAGAAAAAGTTGAAATTATTTATAATGCCCTAACTCAAGAAATTTATGGCAATCAGTTTGTTGAGGGAATTAAATATTTAGATTTAAATACTAATGAAATTAAAGATTTAAAAGTTGATGGTGTTTTTATCCATATAGGTTTAAAACCTAATAGTGAATTTATTCCTGATGATTGGGGTATTAAAAATAATTACGGAGAAATAATTGTTGATAAATTTTGCCAAACTTCGATTCCTGGATTTTTTGCTGCTGGAGATGTAACTGATTTTCCTCATAAACAAATAGGAGTTGCTGTTGGTCAAGGAATTGCTGTTGGTTTAGGAGTTATTAATTATTTAAATAAACTAAAGAGTAATTTTTAATTTCTTTTTAATTTCTCTTGGATGTAATTTTCTAACAAAATAAAGTTTAGCTCTTCTTGTTTTAGCTTGTCCCAAGATTTCAATTTTTTCGATTACTGGAGAATGTAGTGGATAAGTTTTTTCAATCATTTGTCCTCCAGCCTCACCCCTGACAGTAAACATTACTCTTGTTCCCTTTTTTCTTTTAACAGAAATTACTAAACCCTCGAACGATTGTAATCTTTCTTTTTTCTTTTCTTGATATTTTTGCCAAACTCTAACAAGCATACCCGGTTTTATTTCGGGCAAATCTTTTCTAGTATATTTTTCTTCAACAATTTTTATTAACTGATTAGTCATAATTTTATTTTAACATAATTTTTTATTTAGAAAAATAATCTTTTAAATTTTTTTCTTTTTCTTCTATTTTTTTAATGCTTTCTCTTCGAGCAAATTCATAATCACTAAAATCAATCAAAAGATATTTAAAAATCAAAGGATAAATCTTTTCTAATAATTTTGCTTTTTCTTGAACAATTCGACGATAATCAGGATGACCTTGGCTAGTACTTCTTAATTCTGTTTCCCAAAAGAATTCTCTTAAATTTTGATACTGAAGAAATCTTATTCGATGAGAAAAAGTAACAGCGTATTGAGCTAAAATTTCATTCTTTTCATAAATTTTTAGAAAAATTTCTTCTGCTTTTTTAATGGCTGAAATATATCTTTCTTCTAAACCAATTTCTTTAATTTCTTGAGGTAAATCATAACCATTAAAAATATTAAATCTTTGATTAAGCAATGTTTGCATTCGGTGTCTTTGAAGATCCCTCCAAGCACCGATATTTGTTATAATTTCAATTCTTAAATAAACGTTCTCAAAAGCTCTTGGAATTTTATACCATCTAAATTTTCTTTCTTTTAAAATTGAATCTAAAATTTTTTCTTTTTCTACTGTTTTTAATTTTCTTATTTTATTTAAAACTTTCTCAAAACTTTCTTTTGTTTCTGGCCAAATAAGTGAAGCAATAATTTTATTTTCTCCTTCAGGATCAAATTCTAAAATTTTAACTTTATTTTCCTCACTTTCGATTTCTAAGGGAAAATTTATTTCTTTTAAAGTTTTGATAATTTTTTCTCTTCTTTTGGACAAATAATTTCTATAATCTCGAGAATTATCAGTTTCAATTCTTCTTAAAAAAGCTGGAATAATTTTTTTTAATTCTTCAAAAGCTCTCTTCCCTGCCCATCTTATTTCTTCTAATTCATTTTCCAAACAGCGATTAATCATATATTCAAAGGCTTGTCCATTAGCAAAAAAAGAAACTTGACTTAAAGTACTTAAGGGAAGAATTCTTCTAATTGAATCAAAAACTTTTGTTTTTAAAACAATTTCTTTTTCTTCTGGGTATTTTTCTTTAAGATAATTGAAATAAAATTTATAAAGCTCCTCATAAGTTAAAAATAAATTATCCATTGCTTGTTGGTAATCATTTTCTAAATTAAGATCTTTCAATTCTGGGGGAGTAAAATATCGATAATGACCATTAATTTTTGAACTAAAATCAACATAACGAGTTGATTTTTCAATTGGAGCAATCCCGATTCGCATATTTTCTAAATGTTTAATAGCTATTTGAGAAAGTGATGAATAAACTAAATGGGTTCCAGACATTTGGGCAATTGAATCATCACCATATTCAGCCAGCCATTTAATATAAAAGTCTCGAGCTCGAGGATTAGAAAAAATAATTTCTAAAGGATTTTGATGAAAAAAATCAATTAAAGCTTTTAATGATCTACCATATTCGCTTTTTTCTTCTATAAATGGTTTTAAAAATTCTTTCAAAAAAACAACTCTTAAATCTTCTTTAGCTCGACTTGCTCTTGAACATAAAGCACCAGCAACTTCTGGAGGTAAAAAAACAATTGCATAAACTGATTTGTCTAAATTAGTAAAAAATGGCTTAAGTAAATAAATTTCTTCTTCTTTAAAATTTGGCTTTTCAAAAAGGATTTCTTCCATTTTCTCTTTCTAGTTTCAAATTATAATAGATATTTACAATTTCCTTATACAAAGGTAGGGTTGCGACTGAACCATAAGGTACTTCTTCAATTAAAAGAGTCATAACAACTTCTGGTTTTTTATAAGGAAAAAAACCAGTAAAAATAGCATTTAATTTTTCTTTACCAAAAATTTGAGGAGAGCCACTTTTTCCAGCAATTTCTAAAGGAGCCTCGGCTAAAATTTTGGCTGTACCTTTAATTGTTGTCAGTCTCATAGCTTCTTTGATAACATTTAAAGTAGAAGAGCTCATAATATTTTCTTTTAAAACTTGGGGTCTATTTTCAAAAATTATTTTATTTTCAGGAGAAACAATTTTTTCTACAATATAAGGTTTATAAATTTTATTATTGACAAAAGCTGATGTCCATAAAGCTATTTGAAGAGGAGTAACTAATAAATCTCCTTGACCAATGCTAACATTATAAGTGTCACCTAAGCGCCATATTGGATCTAAAGTATTCTTTTTAGTTTCAGGAGAAGGAAGAAAACCTGATTTTTCTCCTGGTAAATCAATACCACTTTTTTCTCCAAGGTTAAATTTTTTCCAATATTTTATTATTCTTTCAATTCCTAAACCATCTTTAATAGGAATTTCATCTGAAGGATAAGGATAACCACCACCAATAACATAAAAATAAATATTAACTGAATCATAAATAGCTTTATAAATATCTGTCCAACCGTGAAATTTGTTGTCTTTAAAAACAGAATAAATACCAGGAAAGTAAGGATGAGGAATTTTTATTGAACCAGCAGCAAAAATTTTTGTTTCTGGTGTAACTATTTTTTCTTCTAAAGCAGCGGCTGCCATAATTAATTTAATTGTTGATCCCGGAGAATAAAGACCACTGATAACTCGATTAAATAATGGTTGATAAGGGTCTGTTAAAACTTCTTTTATTTTTGTTCTTTTATTAACAAAAACATCAGGATCATAAGAGGGGTAAGAAATTAAAGTTAAAATTTTTCCACTGTTAGGATCTAACATTACTAAAGCTCCTTTTTTATAACCATTTTCCTTAAAGTATTTATCCATAGCCTCATAAAGTCTTTTTTGAAGTTCCCAATCAATAGTCAAATAAAGATCATTTCCTCTAAGATCGTTTTCTTTAAAAATCTCTTTATAATTATTTTTTTCTTTTAAATAAACTATTTTTCCGGGTCTGCCCCTTAAATAATCATTATAAAAATATTCAATTCCTGTCTGACCAACAAATTCTCCTCTTAAAAATTTTTTTTCGTCACCTAAACCAAGATTGCCAATTAAGTTTCCCATTTCTTCTTTAACTAAATACTTTCTTTTATAAGAAGGAATAATAAAAAGATGAGGATATTTTTCTTTTTTCAAAACAAGGTCGCTAATATCTTTTAAAGATAGATTTCTAATGATTACCTCATTCCCCCAATAAAAATAAAGATTAGACTTAGAAACTAATTTTTCTATCAATTCTTTATTTTCAAAATCATCTAAATTTAAATAAACATCGTAAGATTTTTCAGAGGTTATAAGAAGATTGTTAAAACTATCATAAATATCGCCTCTTTGAGAATAATTAAAAATAGTTAGATAATTTATATTTTTCTTTATTTCTTCAGCTTCTTTTTTATGAAAAACTTGAAGATTAACAAAATAAAAAAAAGTAAAAAGGATTGGGAAAACAAAAAATATATAAAATGAAAAAAGAAAAGGAAGAGGCGATTTTAATTTTGAGCCTCTTGGATAAAAAAGAAATTCTTCCATTATCTAATATTTTTTTCAATTAAAAATAGAAAAGAAAAGAGAATTAATTGGAGGGCTATATTTATTATAAAAATTTTAATGAAATGAAATGAAAAATTTTCGAAAAAATAAACAAACAAAAGATTGAAAATTAAAAGAAAAATAAATAGAACAAAATAATTATCAAAATAAAAGAATTTATTTAAGGTAAAAATTATTAAAAAAAGAAATGAATAAAGAAAAAGAAAAAAGCCGATTGGTTTTAAGTGAAAGAAATCTAAAATAAAACTTATAAAAAATAAATAAAAATAAAAATTTTTAGATTCTTCTTTTAAAAAATAATACCAAAGAAAAATTGAACTAAAAAAAACATAAGGAAAAATAAAAAAAGAAATTATCGGTAAAAGAAAAGCAAAAATCATTTATAAATATAATAATTTTTTGATTCAAAATTACCTGAAAGTTTAATTATTATTTTATTTATTTCGTTATTTTTCTTTTCTAAGCTTTCAACAGTTCCAACCAAAAAATTTGGTGGAAAAAGATTATCTTGACCATAACTAAAAACTAACATATCTTTTTTAAGTTCTAAACCTTTTTCAAAAAAATTTATTTCAATAAATCCATTAGAGGTAGTTTTTCCTAAACCAATAAATTTTCCTTCACTATTAGCTAAATTAAATTCTATCCCCGGATAAAGAAGCGTTTTGACTACAAGATATTTATTATTTTTTTCAGTAACTAAACCTATTAAAGTTAAATTTTCATCAACAATAATATCTTTTTCATTAGCTAATCGATTGGTTTCGAAATAATAAATTCCTAAAGGGTCTTTTTTAATCAAAGTCAATTTTATCAAATTAGAAATTTTTTCTACTGGTTTAATTTCTTCATCAATATTTTTTATTTTTAATTTAATTTGAGAAATTTCTTTTAAAAGATTAAAATATTTTTCTTTATACTCATCAGTTTCTTTATTAAAAATATTAAATTTAGAAAAAAAATCAAAAATTAATTTTTGTATTTTTAAAGAAAAATAATTAATTTCTTTCTGTTCTTGAGCTAAAACTTTTGTTGATAAAAAAAGCAAGAAAGAGGCTAAAAAAATAAAAAGAAAAAATTTTTTAAAACTCATATTTCTGAAATTAAAAGTTTTTTATAACGACCAAAATCTTCTATAATCTTACCTATTCCTCTAATTACTGAATATTTTGGTTCTTCAATTAAATTAACTTTAATTTTAATTTCTTTTTCCAAAAATAAATCTATTCCCTCAATTAAAGATCCGCCACCAGCTAAAAATATTCCTAAAGAACCTAAATCAGCTAATAAATCTGGTGGAGTTAAATTAATAATATCTTTTAATTGATTAACAATTTCAACAAGAGAATCATAAATACTTTCCCTTAAATCTTCATTATTAAAATTAACTTCTTTAGGTAAACCGGAAAAAATATCGCGACCCTTAATTAAAAAAGAATTATTTTTATTTAAAATACTACCAACATGAATTTTTGCTTCTTCAGCTTGTCCTTCACCAATAACAATTTCATAATTGTTTTTTAAATAATCAATAATGTTTTGATTGAAAACATCACCTCCAATTCTTATACTTTTTCCAATAACAATTCCTCCTAAAGAAATTAAAGCTATATCAGTTGTTCCACCACCAATATCAACAACTAAAATTCCTTTTGCCTCCTCAATATCTAAATTAGCTCCTAAGGCACAAGCTATTGGTTCCTCAACTAAATAAACTTTTTTAGCACCAATACCTAAACCAACATCAACAACTCCTCTTTTTTGAACCTCAGTTAAATCTAAAGGAATGCCAATTACTAAAATATTTCCTAAAATCGAAAAATATTCCTTTTTAATATCTTTTAGTAATTCTTCCAAAAAATATAAAGCTTCTTCAAAATTAGTAACAACTCCAAAATTTATTGGTTTTATTACTTCAATATTAATTGGATTTCTACCTAACATTTTTTTAGCTTCTTCACCAATAGCAATAACTTCCCTATTTCGTCGATTAATAGCAATCACTGTTGGAACTTCTTTAATAAAACCTTTATCTTTAACATATATTTTTGAAAATGATGTTCCTAAATCTATTCCGATAAATAATTCTTTTTTTATTTTAATCATTTCTAATAAGCTTGAGCAAAAATCCACTGAGATTTTGCTTTTCGACCACAATAAATACATTTACCATCTTTTTCCTCATTTGTTAAAGGAAGGCATCGAGTAGTAGCTTTAGTTTCTTCTTTAATTTTTAACTCACAATTTTTATCCTCACACCAAAAAGCCTTCAAAAATCCTCTTTTTTCTTCCATTATTTTTTTAAATTCATTATAATTTTCAACCTCATAAGTATTTTCTAAAGTTAGTTTTTTTGATCTTTCTAAAAGGTTTTGAGTAAATTCTTCTATTAAATTTTCAAAACTATCAACAAACTTATCTAATTCCATTTTAAATCTTTCCCTTTTATCTCTTCGATAAAAAGTCAAAATTTTATTATTCAATTCCTGTTGACCTATTTCTAATCTAAAAGGAACTCCTTTTAGATCCCAATCATTAAATTTATAGCCTGGTGTTTCTTCTCGATTGTCTAAGAAAACTCTTATTTTTTCTTTTAATTTCCTATAAATTATATTGCAAAATTCATCAATTTGAGAATCATTTTTGCCATCATAAATTGGAACAATAACTAATTGGTAAGGTGCGACTTTTGGAGGTAAAACTAAACCTAATTCATCTCCGTGAACTAAAAAAATAGCTCCTAATGATCTTGTTGAAAAACCCCAAGAGTTTTGCCAAACATATTTTAAACTCATATCTTTATCTTGAAATTTAATTCCAAATGGTATGGAAAAATTTTGTCCTAAATCATGAGAAGTACAGCCTTGCAGAGCTCTTCCATCAGGAATTAAAATTTCATAAGTAAAAGTTTTAAGGGCGCCGGCAAATTTTTCTGATTCAGATTTTTGACCAGCATAACCAAAAATTCCTAAATAATCTTGATAAATTCTAATATAACAATCTAAAGCTTCAAAAACTGTTTTTAAAGAATCATCATGATCATAATGAGCTCCGTGTCCTTCTTGCCATAAAAATTCTGTATTTCTTAAAAACGGAAATGGTCTTTTTTCCCAACGAACAACATTACACCATTGATTAATAATTAAAGGTAGATCTCTATAAGATTTAATCCATCTTGAAAAAGCATCATAGATAATAGTTTCAGATGTTGGTCTAACAATTAATTTTTCTTCTAATTCAGAACCACCAGCATAAGTGACAACAGCAACTTCTGGTGAAAAACCTTCTAAATGCTCTTTTTCTTTTTTTAACAAACTTTCAGGAATAAATAAGGGAAAATAGACATTTTGAGCTCCAATTTTTTCTTTAATAAATTTATCAAGATAAAACTGAATATTTTCCCAAAGAGCATAACCATAAGGCTTGAAAATAATTGTTCCTCTTGCAGGACCATAATCAAAAATATCTGCTTTTTGCAAAACATCTAAATACCAATCTGATAAATTTTTTCTTTTTTCTTCAATCATCTAATTAATTTTAAAACATCTTTAATTGTTATAAAAAACAAAAGAGCTAAAAGAAAAACAAATCCTATTTGATGAATAAAAGATTCGATTTTGTAATTTATTTTTCTTTGGGGAAAAACTATTTCCAAAATTGTAAAAATTAATCTTCCTCCATCAAGAGCTGGAATAGGAAGTAAATTAAAAAGAAAAAGATAAAGAGATAAAAGACCAACAAAATAAAAAGTATAACCCCAACCAAATTCTCTTATATTTATAAAATAACTAAAAATCCCTATTGGGCCAACAATTTCAACCGGAACATCGGCTTGACCAAAAAGCTTAAAAATCAAATATTTAAAACCGATAAAAATTTTTTTGAGACTTGCAAATAAATCTATAAAAGCATAATAAAAATTTAAAGGAATTGGTTTTTTAATAAATTCAAAATTTGAAAGATAGATACCTAAAATTCCTCCTGAACTTAATTGTTTTTCTGGTATTTTTAAATTAATTTCTAAAATTTGATCATTTCTTTTTATTAAAAAAACAGCATCCTTACCTAAATTTTCTTTAAGAGTTTTAACAAATTCTTCAGGAGACTGGATTAAAAATTTTTTATCATCTATTTTAATTTCTAAAATAATATCATTTTTTTGAAAAATGTTTTTAACGACTGAATCTTTGGTAAAACCAGAAACAAAAACTTGAGTGGTTGGTTTAGGAAAAGCAATAAGATAACTTAAAGAAAAAAATAAATAAGCTAAAATTAAATTCATTAAGACTCCACCAATTATCACTAGAAATCTTTTTAATGGTTTTTGCCCTAAAAAACCCTTAGGATTATTAGGATCTTCTTCTCCTTCTAATTTAACAAAACCTCCTAAAAGAGTCAAACCTAAAGAATATCTAGTTTCATTTTTAACAAAAGAAAAAATTCTTGGAGGAAAACCAACAGAAAATTCTAAAACCGGAATTTTAAATTTTTTAGCTAACAGAAAATGACCCAACTCATGAAAAATTATTATTAAATTTAAAAAAAATAAAAAAATTATTAATTCGAACATCAGCCAAGAATTTCTTTTTCTTTTTCTTTAAATAAATTTTCGACTTTTTTATTAAAATTTTCTATTTCTTTATCAACAGCTTCTTTATTTTTATAAAAATTATCTTCAGAAATCTCATCTTTTTCTAATTTTCTTTTTAAATCCTTTAAAAACTCATCTCTCAACATTCTAGCTTTTATTCTTATTTTTTCTTTAATTTCATTTAAGTTCTTAATAATTTGTTTTTTGCTTTCTTCAGTAATTGGAGGAAATTTAATAATCAAACTTTTTCCTTCACGACTTAATCCTAAACCTAAATTTTTATTTCTTAAACCAGCTTCAATTTCAGAAATAATTGTTTCATCATAGGGGTCTAAACGGAAAGTTAAATGATCTAATTGAGAAATAAAACCTAAAGCTTTTAGAGGATAATTTTTTCTATAAATCTCTAATTGTAAATTCTCTAAAAACGATAAACTTAATCGATGACTTCTAATTTGACTTAATTTTTCTTGGATTTCCCTAATTAAAGATTCTAATTCTTTTTTGAAAGAGTCTATCATGGTAGATGAAAAATTTCTTTAATAAACCGACTTATAAAATTAACATCTATTTTAAATTGAAAACCTTCTAATTCTTTTAAAAAATTTGTTTCAATTAAAAAACCAAAAAAATAAAGAATAGAAATTAAAATAATTATTAAAATTAAGGTTTGCCAAGCTTTATCCATAATTTAACAAAATATTACTTAATTGCAAATCCCATCTTAAATCATAAATACTATCTTCATAAAGCTCAATAAGTTCTCTAATTTTTTGAATTTGGTAATAATCTATTTTTCTTTTATTTTCTATTTTATCTATAATATTTTTCCTTTCCCACAAAATAAACATTTCAATTAATTCACGAAAATAATTATTTATCTCTGATGAATTTGCTTCTTTGCTAAAAAAATTGTCTTTTATTAATTTAATTTTTTCGAAAAAATTATGATTGAAAAAAAATTCTTGAAAGTTTTTAAATAGTTTTTTATTTTTTAAAAGATTATAAGCTTTTCCTGGCTGATTAGGATAAAAAGTTAAAGCAAAATCTATTTCCGAAAATGAAAAATTTTTTTCTTTTAAAAATTTTAAAGTTTCTTCTTGGGAAACAAAATTAAATTTAAGTCTTAAAGATCTTGATTTAATTGTTTTTAAAATTTTGTTATATCTATGAGTAATAAAAACAAAAAGTGTTAAGGTTGGTGAATCTTCTAAGGCTTTTAAAAGAACATTTTGATTGGTTTCTCCAAATTTATGTAAATCATCAACAATAATAATCCTTTTTTCTGTTGTTTTTCGATAAACTATTTTTGAAAGAAATCTGGCTGTTTCAATTGATAAAATTTTATTTTCCGATCTAATAATTATTTTTTCCCAATTTTCTAAAAGTAATTCTTGAACACTTGAAAATTTACCAACACCCTCCGGTCCATAAAGCAAAATAGCACCTTTACTTTCATTAATTAACCAATCTTTTAAAAATTTTCTTTGATTTTCATTTCCATAAATCATAGCGAAGATGAGATTATTTTTTGATAAATTTCTATTTTATCTAAAACCTTCCCTGTTCCCCGAGCAACAGCAAATAAAGGGTCATCAACAATAAAAGTTTTGATTGAAGTTTGAAGATTTATTAATTTATCAATTTTTCTTAAAAGAGCACCACCTCCCGAAAGATAAATTCCTTTTTCCATTATATCGGCTACTAATTCTGGTGGAGTATTAGCTAAAACTCTTTTTATGCCATTGATTATTTCTCTTAATTCTTTGTTAACAGCCTCGGCTACATGAGATGAATTAATTTTAATACTTTTAGGTAAACCAGTTAAATAATCAACTCCATTAACTACCATTTCTAAGGTCTCAGAATGACTATTATTTTTTGAAACCATGGCAGAACCAATTTGAATTTTAATTGTTTCGGCTGTTTTTTCTCCTATAGCTAAATTAAATTTTCTTCGTAAATATTCTCTAATTGCTTCATCCATTTTATCTCCAGCAATTTTTAATGATTCGAAAGTTACAATACCTCCTAAGGAAATAACAGCTATTTCACTGGTTCCACCCCCAATATTAACAATCATATTTCCAGCTGGATTTTGAATTGGGAGTTCAGCTCCTAAAGCTGCTAAAATTGGTTCTTTAATTGGATAAACTTCACGAGCACCAGCTTCCCTTCCAGCATCAATAATAGCTCTTTTTTCTGTCGAAGTTATTCCTGCAGGAACTGAAATAACTAAAATTGGTTTAAAAAATTTTGTAATTTTGATTTTGTTAAGAAAATATCTTAAAATAGCTAAAGTAGCTTTATAATCAGCAATAACTCCTTCTTTTAACGGACGGTAAATTTTTATTTCTCTCGGTGTTTTACCAATCATTTCCTTGGCCTCTTTACCAACAGCAATTACTTTTTGAGAAATTTCATCATAAGCAACAACAGTTGGTTCAGTTAAAACAACACCCTTACCTGGTAAATAAACATTGGAATTAGCTGTTCCCAAATCAATTCCAATTTTAAAAATCATGTTGGCGAAAAATTACTTAATTGCTGATATTATACCACTAATTCCTCTACCATCCAATTCCCCAGATTTTTTTTCTTATTATTCTGATAAAAAAATTAAGCCTGGAAGTATTGTTGAGATAGATTTTAAGAAAAAGAAAATTCTCGGTTATGTTTATCAGGTAACTCCTCTTTTTAAAAAAAGAAAAGAATTAAAAGATATTTTAGAAAAAATAAAACCAATTAAAAAGGTTATTAATGAAAATTCTTTAATTGGCTCAGAAGAAATTAAAATTATTCAATGGTTGTCGAATTATTTTGGTTTTTCTTTGTCTTCAGCTTTTTCTTATTTTTTTCTTTATAAAAAAATATTACCTTATTTAAAATTCAATATTAGTTTTCAAAAAAGAAAAAGGAAAAGAAAGGAGGTTTTTTTAGAAAAACTAGAGAAAAAAATTTTAGAAAATAAAAAAAGTTTAATTTTAGTTCCTGAAATTTCTTTTATTGAGGAGGTCAAAAAAATAATTGAAAAATTTAATTTAAGTCATTTAATTTTAAAACCACCATTTGATTTACCAAAAATAGAGAATGTTTTAGAAAGACTTTTAAAGGAAAAAGAATTAATCATTATTTCACCAAAAACTTTAATATTTTTTCCATGGAAAAATTTAGATCAAATAATTATTTACAAAGAGGGTTTATTTTTTTATTATGATTCCTTTAAAAATATCAATTTTGATTACAGAAAAATTATTAAAAAAACATCAGAAATTAAAAATTTTGATCTTATAATCGTTGATAATTTACCTTCTTTTGAAACAATAAAAGATCATAATCTGGAAATTAAAATTGAATTACCTATTAAGAAAATCTTAAATAACTTAGATGAAGTTTTGCTTGAATTAAAAAATTTCCAAAAAGTAGTTATTTTTGTTCCTCAAAAATTTGTTGGCAGAGGTTTAGTTTGCCAAAATTGTTTTTATGTTTATAAATGTCCTTTTTGTGAAAATGATTTAATTTTTGAAAAAAAGATTTTTTGTCCTTATTGTCTTAAAGAAATAAAAATAGATCTAAATAGATGCCCCCAATGTAATCAAGAAAATACTTTTGGTTTTAAAAAAATAGGAGCTTTAGGATTATCCAAATTAATTGAAGATAAAAATGTTTTCCTTTTAACCAAAAAAAGAAAGAAATTATTAAAAAAAATTAGTAATTTAGATAATTTTATCATTTTTGGGAGTCTTTCTTTGATTTCCGGTTTTTTACCAAATTTTGACGCTCTTTTTTTCTTCAATTTCGAAGATTTTTATCTTAGTTCTGATCCATTTTTAAGAGAAAAATTTATAAGGATTTTAAATTTTTTTAAAGAAAAAACAAAAAATATTTTTTTAATCTCGAGTTTAAGAAATCCAAAAATTGAAAAAGAATTAATCAATGGCGAGATTATCAAAAATTTAATTAATGAAAGAAAAATTTTAAATCTACCACCTTATAAAAGAATAATTAAATTAATCAAAGGAGCTAAAAATTTTTATAACCTTCAAAACGAATTTTTACAAATAGCTAATTTTCTTAAAAATGAACTTAAAGAAGAAATTATTGGACCTATTTTTTCAAAACCTTTCAAAAAAAGAAAAAAAACTTATTTAGAAATTATTATTAGAACCGAAAAAGAAAATATTGACTTAAAAAAAATTTTAAATAATCTTCCAGGTTTTGAAAAAATAAAAATTGATCCTTTAGAAATTTAAAATATTTTTTCTTTTAGAGATTTAAAAATTTTTTGGTGAATGGCTTGAATTTTCCCTTCACCATTAATTTCAATTATTTCTTTTCTTTTTTTAAGAAAATTAATTGCTGGTAAAGTGTATTTTTTAAAATTTTCTATTCTTTTTTTTACTGTTTCTAAATCATCATCAGGTCTTTTTCTTTTAAGGGTTCTTTTATAAATTTCTTCTTCACTAATATTTAAAAAAATAAAAGCATAATTTAGATTTTCTTTTTTAACAAAATTTAAATAAGCTTTGGCTTCGATAACACTTCTTGGACCACCTGAAATAATCAAGCTTTTTTTAAGAGGAAGATATTTTTTTAAAGTTTCAATTACTAACCAAGAAATAAAATGAAAGGAAATTAAATCACCTCTTAATCTTTTTTCTCTTTCTTTTCTTAAATCAATAGTTTTATTTTTAATTTTTAAATATTTTCTTTTTGAGTTTTTAAAAAAATCATCAAAAACTTCTGAAATAGTAATTTTTTTTCCTTTTAATTTTTTAGCCAAAAGACCAGTTTGAGTATCTTTACCAGAAGCTGGAGCTCCAGTCAAAAAAATAACAATTTTTTTAAATTTCATATTTTCTTAAGGTGAGTTCTGAATTTATTTGTCGGGTAGTTTCAATAGCAACTGAAACAACTATTAAAAGAGAAGTTCCTCCTATTCCTAAAAAGGGAGTTTTGGTTAGAATTTGGATCAAATAAGGTAAAATAGCTATAAAACCTAAAAATAAACCTCCAAAAAAATTAAGTTTCATTACAATATTAGATAAATATTTTTCTGTTTCCTTGCCCGGTCTAATTCCTGAAATAAAAGCTCCTGATTTTTGTAAATTTTTTGAAATCTCTTCTGGATTAAAAACAATAGAAGTATAAAAATAAGTAAAGAAAAAAACTAAAAGAAAATAAATTAAACTAAAGAAAAGTGTATTAGCAAAAATTTTATTAAATTCAGAAATAATAACATTAAAAAATTCAATTTTAAAAACAGAAAGAAATTGCAAAAATGTTTGAGGAAAAGTTAATAAGGCTAAAGCAAAAATAATTGGTATTACTCCTGCTTGAGATAGCTTTAGGGGCAAATAAGTATGCGCCCCACTAACAAATCTTCTTCCTTGAATTTTACTTGCAAAAACAAGAGGTATTTTTCTTTCAGCTTGGCTAAAGAAAACAACAAGAGCTATTATTAAAATCATTAAAATTATTAAAGGTAAATAAATTTGAAGTTTTTCTAGGGTTAAAGTAAGAAAGATTTGAAAAATTTTTATCGGCAAAGAAGCAATAATTCCTGAAAAAATAATTAAAGAAATTCCATTACCTAATTTTTGTTCAGTAATTAATTCTCCTATCCACATTAAAATTACTGTTCCGACAGTAATATAAAAAGCATCTCTTAGAACTTCAAAAATATTGACAAAAAAGATTATACCCTGACTATTTAAAAAGTTTAAAAACCCCATAGCTTGAATAAAGGCTATTGGTAAAGTCAAAGATCTTGCGTATTGATTAAATTTTAATCTTCCTGCTTCACCTTGTTCATAAAACATTTCTTTTAATTTTGGAAATATCAAAGTTAACATTTCTAAAATAATAAAAGCAGTAATATAAGGTTGGACACCTAAAAGGGCGATTGAAGATTTAGCTAAAGCACCTCCAGAAAAAATATTAATAAAACCTAAAAATTGATTAGCCTCAATAATATTTTTAAACTTTTCAATGTCAACTTCAGGAAGAGGAATATTTGAAAAAATTCTAAAAATTAAAAGTAAACCAAGGACTATTAAAAATCTCTTTTTTAAATCTTTGCTTTTAAAAATAATTTTTAAAGATTCAATAAAATTCATTCGATAACACTGCCAGAAGATTTAATTTTTTCGATGACCTTTTGAGAATAAAGCAAATTTTTACTGAAAATCAACTTTTTTGTCAGCTTACCTTTTCCAAGAATTTTTATTTTGTAATTTTTTATACTTTTAGGTATGTTAATTATTCCTTTTTCTTTTAAAGTTTTTTCTTCAACTTTTTCTCCTTCAAAAAATTTTTTATCAATATCAATTAAATTAACTTCAAAAATATTTTTTTCTATTTTAATATTACCTAAACCTCTTTTTTTAGGAAATTTTAAAATAACATCTCGCAAAGCTGGCCTGATTTTAGCCCCAGCTCTAGCTTTTTGTCCTTTTATTCCTCTTCCTGAATAATTTCCTTTTTTACCTCCTCTTCCTATTCTTTTTTTTCTTTTCAATTTAAAACTAATTTGATGAATCTGAATCATTTTTCTTTCTCGAATATAAAATTTCTTTAAGTTTAATTTTTCGACTATAATTTTGACTTAATTTTTCTAAAGCCTTAAGAGTAACAACAGCATTTACTAAAGAGTTTTTTGTCACTCCTAATATTTTAGCGGTTGCGTTTTTATAACCAGCTAGATAAAGAATATCTCTGACAACACTTCCAGCAATTAATCCTCTACCACTTCTTGTTGGTTTAATAATAACATTTGCTGATTTAAATTTAGCTTTAACTTCATATGGTAAAGTTTCGTTAACAATAGAAACTTGAATTAAATTTTTCTTAGCCTCATTATAAGCTTTCATTACCGCATCTGAAATATCATCACCTTTTCCCATACCAAAACCAACTAAACCATTCAAGTTTCCAATAACAACAGCTGCTCTCATTTTCAATCTTTTACCACCTTCAGTAACTTTAGCTACTCTGCTTAAATTAACAACTTTATATTCAAACTCCATTTTTTCCATTTTCTAAAATTTTATTCCCAATTCTCTTAATTTCTCAGCAAACAACTTAATTCGACCCTTATAAGAAAAGCCTCCTCTATCAAAAACAATTTTCTCTATTCCTTTTTCTTTCATTCTTTGAGCCAAAACTTGGGCAGTTTTTTCTATTTTTTCTTTATTAGTCAATTTTTCATTCTTGAATTCTAAACTCGAAGCTGAAACAATTGTTTTTCCTTGATTGTCATCAATAACTTGAGCATAAATATGTTGATTTGACCTAAAGACACTTAATCTTGGTCTTTCCTTAGTCCCAAAAATTTTCTTTCTTATCTTCTTATGTCTTAATATTCTCTTTTCTTTTTTGTTTAATTTCATTTTATTTACCTAATTTTTTAACTGGTTTAGTTGGAATAAATTCGCCCTCATACATAAAACCCTTCAAATGATATCTATCTGCTGGTTTTAAAGCTTTAATTAAGGCTGCAAATTGACCAACTAATTCCTTATCTATTCCTTCAACAATTATTAAAAATCTTCCTTTTTCAGCTTTAATTTCTATTTTAATTCCTTCGGGAATTTCTAATTCAAAAGGATGGGAAGCGCCCAATTTAAAAATTATTTTATTACCCCTTAATTCAGCTGAATAACCAATTCCTTGCAAAATTAATGTTTTCTTAAAACCTTGAGAAACTCCTATTATTTTGTTATTTAAAAGAGCTCTCAATGTTCCCCAAAGAGATTTTTTATTTTTATCTAATTCTCCTTGAGGTTGAATGATTATTTCGTTTTCTTTTATTAATAGAGAAAAATCATTATAAGGATAAATAAAGAACAATTCTCCTAATTTTCCTGTTATCTTAATTTTTCCTTTTTCAACTTCTTCAATTTTCACTCCTTGAAGAATTTTTATTGGCTTTTTTCCTATTTTCGACATTAGATTATTTCACAAATTACTTCTCCGCCCAATTTTCTTCTTTTAACTTCAATATCTGTCATTATTCCCCTCGAAGTTGAGACAATTCTAAAACCAAAACCACTTCTGACAGGCTTGAATTCTCTATAACCCATATAAACTCTTCTTCCTGGTTTAGAAATTCTTTTAATATCTTCTATTAATGGTTCACCCAATTCATCATATTTAAGATAAATGATTAAATTTTTATCTTTTAATTTAATGTTTTCAATTAATTCTTTTTCTTTCAAAATCTTAGCAATAGCTAATTTCATTTTCGAATAAGGAGCTTCAACTTTCTTTTTCTTTACTTTCAAAGCATTCTTAATTCTTGTTAAAAAATCAGCAATGGGATCAGTCATAACCATTTTTACCAACTAGCTTTTTTTAGCCCAGGAATTTCACCTCGATGAGCTAATTCTCTTAAACAAATTCGACACAAATTAAAATCTCCAAAATAACCTCTTGTTCTTCCACAACGAAAACAAAAGTTTCTTTTTCTTGTTTTAAATTTTGGCTTTTTTCCCCAACGTTCTATTTGAGCTTTGCTTGGCATTTATTTTTTTAATTTAATTGGAAAACCTAAAATAGACCATAATTTAATATTTTCTTCTTTAGTCTTTCCTGAAGCAACTAAATTAATACCTAAACCAAAACTATATTTTATTTTATCAGAAATTGCTTCTGGAAAAATATTTGATTCTTTTAAACCTAAATTCAAATTACCCTTTTTATCAAAATGATTTTCATAAACACCTTTAAAATCTTTAGCCCGAGGGAGAGCGTAAGTTAATAATCTTTCTATAAAATCTAACAATCTTTTTTTTCTAAGAGTTACCATTAAGCTTACAGGCATTCCTTTTCTTAATTTTAAACCAGCAATTGATTTTCGAGCTAAAACTAATTTAGGTTTTTGTCCTGTAATTATTGATAAAACATAACTAGCGTCTTCAATAATTTTATCTTTATTTTCTGGGTGTTGAGTAATTAATTTTCCAATACCAATTTGAACAATACCTTTAATTGGCTTAGGAACTCTTAAATCATTTTCAAGATTTAACTCTCTTTTTAATTCTGGTAAGATTTTTTTATAAAAATCTTCTCTTAAAGCCATTTTATTTTATTGATGAATGACATTTTTTACAATATCTGACCTTTTTGTTGTTTTCAAATCGAAAACCGACTTTAGTTGCTTTACTACAAGCTGGACAAATTAATTTTACATTACTCCACGAAATTGGTCTTGGAACTTCGATAATTTGACCTTTTTCACCTATTCTTTTTGGTTTGACATGTTTTTTTACTAAATTTAATCCCTCAA
>PSMS01000005.1:0-30065 GCA_040290225.1 Patescibacteria group bacterium
AATTTTGGTATAAAAATATTAATTAAAATGTTCAATTTTTTATTGGTAATTTTTAGTTTTTTTAGTTTAATTTTTAGTAATAATTACAATTTCAATTCAGAAAATTATAAAATAAATTCAAAATATCTTTTAGGAGATTTTCGATTAGAAAGAAAGACTTTTGTTTTTAAAGATGAAATTTCAGCTCAAGGTATTATTGTCAGAGAGTTTTCAGGAAAAATTTTATACGAAAAAAATAAAGATCAAATTTTTCCTATAGCCTCATTAACTAAACTTTTAACAGCTTATCTTTCCTTTCAAATTTATGAACCAAATACTATTTTTACTTTTTCTCAAAAATCAATTGAGCAATATGGTCAAGTAGGCGATTTTAAATATGGAGAAAAAATTAAATTTGAAGATTTATTAAAAGTAGCTTTAGTTGCTTCAAGCAATAAGGCAGCTTATTTATTGGCTGAAAATTATGGATACGAAAATTTTTTAAAGAAAGTTAATGAAATTTTAAAAGAATGGAATTTAAAAAATACAAGAATTGTTGAACCAACAGGAATTAGCTCCCAAAATGTTTCAACTCCTTTTGAATTAACTGAGATTGCTTTTAGAATTTTTTCCAATACACCGGAGATTTTTCAAATAACTAAAGAAGAATCAATTTTTGTAAATGGAAAATACTTTTGGAACACTAATTTGCTTTTAAATAAGTATAAAGATATAATTATTGGTGGAAAAACTGGTTTTACTGATGAGGCTGGAGAATGTCTTTTGCTTTTAGTAAAATTTAAAAATTCTCCCTATCTTACTATTGTTCTTTTAAATTCAAAAGATAGATTTAAAGATGCTGAAAAAATAATCCAGGCATTAAAAAATTATTATGAACAGTGATATTTTTTATCTTAACTTAATCAAAATAACAACTTTAGGGATTTTAAGTTCTTTAATTTCTTTTTTATTAGTCCCTTTATATTTAAAAATTGCTATTTACTTTCGTTTGGGTGATCGTTATGTTGACGAAGAAAGGTTAAAAAAAGCACCAATTGCCTCTGAACTTCATAAAGAAAAAGAGGGCATTCCGACAATGGGAGGAATTATTATTTGGTTGCCTCCAATTATTTTAGCTATTTTATTTTTTATTTTAAGTAAATTTTTTGGTGGTTTTTATGAATTTCTAAATTTTCTTTCAAGAAAAGAAACATATTTACCATTATTTGGTCTTTTTTTAGGAGGTTTTTTAGGATTAATTGATGATCTTTTAACAAGGTTTGGTAAAGGTTTTAAATTTGGAGCTAAACAAAAATTTTTAGTTTATTTTTCAGTAGCTCTTTTCTTTTCTTGGTGGTTTGTTATTAAATTAAATTATAAATTTATTGAATTAGTTGATTTTAGATTTCCTTTGAGTTTTTTATTTATTTTTATTTTATTTATTTTTATTTTTTTAGCAATTGCTTTTTCTTTTAATGAAATTGACGGCTTAGATGGATTATTTGCTGGAGTAGCTATTTCTGTTTTAATTTTTCTTTTATTAGTAAGCATTTTTGAAGAAAAATATAATCTAGCTTCTTTTATTTCAACCTTTTTAGGCTCTTTATTTGTTTATCTTTGGTTTAACTCTTATCCAGCTTTATTTTTTGGTGGTAACAATGGTTCATTTTCAGTTGGTACGGCTATTGCTTTGATTTCTTTTTTGACGGGTACTTATCTTTTATTTCCTTTGGTTGGTATAATTTTAGTAATTGAATCAGGATCAGTAATTATTCAAATTTTTTCTAAAAAATTTTTAAAAAGAAAAATTTTTCTTTCTTCTCCTATTCATAATCATTTTCGGGCTAAAGGAATGAAAGAACCAAAAGTTGTTGTCAGATTTTGGTTAATTAATTTTTTAGGCGTTATTTTAGGATTTATTATTTATTTGATTTTTAAGTTATTATAAATGGCAAAATTTTTAATTAAAGGAGGAAAAAAATTAGAAGGAAAAATTTTTGTTAAAGGATCAAAAAATGCTGCTCTTCCTTTAATTGTTGCTTCTTTACTGATCGAAGGAAGAATTATTTTTAAAAATGTGCCTCAAATTAGTGATGTTGAAACAATTATTGAAATTTTAAAAATAATGGGAGCTGAGATAGAAAGAGACGATTCTACTTTAATTATTAATACAAAAAATGTTGATTATGTAGATTTAGTTAATCCTTCAATTAGTAAATTAAGAGCTTCAATTTTGTTTTTAGGACCTGTTTTAATGAAATTTAAAAAAATAAAAATGTCTTTACCTGGTGGTGATATTATTGGTGCTCGACCAATTTCTACTCACTTAGAAGCTTTAAAAAATTTAGGAGCAGAGATTGAAATTAAAAACGGAATTATCGAAGGTGAATTTAAAAAAATAAAAGAAACAAAAATAGTTTTAAAAGAAATTAGTGTAACAGCCTCAGAAATTATTTTAATGGCTTCTTGTTTTTCTTCTAAACCAGTAGAATTAAGACTTTTAGCTTTAGAGCCTCATGTGGTTGCTTTAGAAAAATTTATTCAAAAATTAGGACACAAAATAAAAGGAATAGGAACTCATTTTGTAAAAATAAACCCTGTTAAAAATCCTAAAAAAGAAATAGTTTTTGAAGTACCTTATGATTATATCGAAATGGCTACTTTTTTAGCAATGGGAGCAGCTACTAAAAGTAAAATTATTATCGAAAATTTCGAACCGAACGATTTGGACTCTGTTTTATTAGTAGCTAAGGAAATGGGTATTAATTATGAAATTAAGAAAAATTCTTTAAAAGTTTTACCATCAAAATTAAAAGGAACAAAAATTCAAACAGGTTATCATCCTAAATTTCCTACTGATGCTCAAGCACCTTTTGGAGTTTTAGCAACTCAAGCTGAAGGAGTAACTTTAATTCATGATTGGATGTATGAAAATAGATTTACTTATTTAAACGAACTTAACTTTATGGGAGCTAATACTGAACTTTTAGATCCCCACCGAGCAATTATTATTGGTCCAACACCTCTTTATGGAAGAGAAGTTAAATCTTTAGATATTCGATCTGGAATTAGCTTAGTTATTGCTGGTTTAATTGCTCAAGGAGAAACCATAATTTATGAAGCTGAAAAAATTGATAGAGGTTATGAAAAAATTGAAGAAAGATTAACTCATTTAGGTGCGGAAATTTACAGAATTAACGATTAGTTTTCTTTATAATATTTTTATGGAAAAGAAAATTTTTATAGGTGCTGCTTGGCCCTATGTTAATGGTGATTTACATATTGGTCATTTAGCAGGTTATTTAATTCCTTGTGATATTTTTTCTCGATTTTCAAGATTATGTGGTTATGAAACTTTGATGGTTTCAGGAACTGATTGTCATGGAACTCCTATTACTTTAGAGGCTGATAAAAAAGGTGTCAAACCTCAAGATATTGTTAATGAATATACGCCAAAAATTCATTATTTGATTAAGCTTTATGATATAAGTTTTGATATCTTTACAGCAACTTTGACCGAAAACCATCATAAAATTACTCAAGAATTTTTTTTAAGACTTTTAAAAAATGGCTATATTATTAAACAAAAAACTTTACAATATTATTCTCCTTTGGAAAATAAATTTTTACCAGATAGATATGTTGAAGGAAAATGCTCTTTTTGTGGAGCCGAAGGTCAAAGGGCTGATCAATGTGAAAAATGTGGAAGAGTTCTAGAGCCTGGACAATTAATTAACCCCTTAAGTAATCTTACAAAAAAACCAGTAATTTTAAAAGAAACAGATCATTATTTTTTAGATTACTCAAAACTTCAGGACAAAATTGAAAGGTATGTTAGAGAAAATAAACATTGGAAATATTGGGTTTATGAAGAAACAATTTCCTGGTTAAAAGAGGGACTAAAACCAAGACCAATTACCAGAGACTTAGATTGGGGAGTTAAAATTCCTGATCAAGAAATTCCTGAAACTTTAAGATTAGAAGGAAGTGAAAATAAAAGATTCTATGTTTGGTTTGATGCGGTTATAGGTTATTTTTCAGCCTCTGTTGAATGGGCTAATAAAAATAATCGAGATTGGAGAGAATTTTGGCAAAACGAAAATTGTTATCATTATTATTTTATGGGTAAAGATAATTTGATTTTTCACACTATTTTTTGGCCCGGTCAAATTATTGGCCAAGAAATGAATCTTAATTTACCATATTTTCCTTGTGTTAATCAATTTCTATTTTTAGAAGGACAAAAATTTTCCAAAAGTAGAGGTATTATAATTGATTCAATCGAAATTGGTGAAAAGTATGGTATTGATGAGGTTCGTTTTTATATTTCTTCAATTTTACCAGAAAACAAAGATAGTGATTTTAAATGGAAAGAATTTGAGCAAAAAATTAACGGTGAACTAGTTGATAATTTAGGTAATTTTATTCAAAGAGTTTTAATTTTTTATAGAGATAAATTAGATAATAGACTTTTAAATAAAGAAATTGATAATGAAATAAAAAACAAAATTGAAAATACTTATTTTAAAGTAAGGAAAAAATTAGAAAGATGTGAAATGATAAGTTCCTTAAAAATGATTTTTGAATTAATAAAAGAAGGGAACAAATATTTAGAGAAAAATGAACCCTGGAAAAAAGAAAAGAAAGATTCTGAAAAAATAATTTTTAATTCTTTATTAGTCATTGTTAATCTTTCTTATCTTTTAAATCCATTTTTACCCCATTTTTCGAAAAATTTAAGAAAAATGATTAATCTTGAGGAAATTAATTATCAAATAGGTAAAGATCAATTTAAAATTAATTTTGAAGAAATTGAAAAAATCAAAATAGCTGATTATCAACCCTTGTTTAGAAAAATCAAATTATAATAATTTAAGAAATTTTAAAATTTTTCTTTTAAGCTGATAATAAAAAACAAAAACTAAAAGAAAAATAAAAAATAAAAATCTGCCGAAAATTTCTAAAATATCTGCGGGACTATTCATTTTTTTGGATTATAATAGGATTAGGTTCATAAAATCTACTGCCGACCAAAAAACCTAAGCCAAAATTAAATAATGAAAGAAGAATTAAAAATATTAATAAGGTTAATCTCTTTTTGTCTTTTAATTTTTCTTTAAAATCCATGAACCAAAACTATTTTACCTTATTTTTAATTTTACTAAATTTTATGCTAATTTCTTTGACTGCTCTTTTTTCTTTAGCCAAGTTTGATCTTTTTTTAAAACAAACCTTATTTTGGTTTATAGGATTTATTTTATTTTTTTCTTTTAAATTTTTCGATTACCGTTTAATTTTTGAAAGATACCAATCTTTTTTTATTATTTCTTTTTCCTTATTTCTCCTATTTATTATGTTATTTCTTCCAGGAAGAATTAAAAGTTGGATTAATTTTGGTCCATTTTCTTTTCAACCATCAGAATTTTCTAAACTGGCTTTTTTTATAATTTTAGCTAATTTTCTTTCTTATTATTATTTAGAACTCAACAAACCAATTTATTTTTTTCTATCATTTTTTTTAATTTCTCCCTTTTTAATTTTGATTTCTCTTCAACCTGATTTCGGTATGGTTTTTCTCTATTTACTTATTTGGTTTTTTACAATTATTTTTTTTCTTTCAAAAAGAACCATTTTAATTCTTTTTGTTATTTTTCTAATTTTTAGTTTAATTTTTTGGTTTTTTGTTTTAAAAGATTATCAAAAGAAAAGAATTGCTGATTTTATTTTTTCTTTAAAAAATCCTTTGAAAACAGAATATAATTTAAGGCAAATAAGGCTTTCGTTAGCAACTTCAAGTTTTTTTGGAAAAGGGGTAGGGAATTCAGAAATAGGAAAATATGGTTTTTTACCTTCAGCTCATACAGATTTTATTTTAACTTTTATTATTGAAGAAAGAGGTTATTTTGGATATTTACTTTATTCATTTTTGTTTTTTCTTTTAATTAAGGAATTGGTGAATTTTTTTACTTTTAATAAAAACCATCTTTTTAAAAATTTTATTTTTGTTTGTTTAATTTATTTTTTAGTAAAATTTTCTTTAACCTCACTAATAAATTTTGGTGCTTTTCCAATTATAGGTCTTCCAGTTCCATTTTTAAGTTATGGAGGCTCCCATTTAATTTTTGATATGTGGCTTTTAGGAATTTTGATAAGTATTTCAAAAGAAAAGGTTTGAAATGAAAAAAGCAATTTTTATTACTGGACCCACAAGTTCAGGAAAGTCAGATTTAGCTATTTGGCTTGCAAAAAAAATTAATGGAGAAATTATAAATGCTGATTCAAGGCAAGTTTATAAATATTTAAATTGGGGTAGTGGTAAAATAAGCAAAAAAGAACAAAAATTAGTTAAACACTATCTACTTTCAATTGCTTCACCTAAAAAAAATTATTCTTTAGGAAGATGGTTAAATGATGTTAATAAGGTTATTAAAAAAATTTATAGAAAAAATAAAATACCAATATTTTGTGGTGGAACTATTTTATATTTAAGAGCCCTTAAAGAAGGTTGGATTTTACCCAAAGTCAAGCCAGATTATAAATTAAGAAAAAAATTAGAAAAATTTAGTCTTGAAGAACTAATAGAAAAAATTAAAAAAATAAATCCAGACGGTTTAAAAAAATTAGATTTAAAAAACAAAAGAAGAGTTATTCGAAGATTAGAAATTATTTTGAAAACAAAAAAACCTCCTGAACTTATTAAAAATCCTCAATATGATTTATTAATTTTAGCTCCTTATTTAGAAGAAAAAAAACTTTTCAAAAAAATTAAAAAAAGATTAATCCAAAGAGTTCCTAAAATAATTAAGGAAATAAAAAAATTAAGAAAAATGGGAATTTCATTTAAAAGAATAATTAATTGGGGCTTAGAATATAAATGGTTCGGCTTGTTTGTTAAGGGAGAAATAGATTTAAAAACAGCTCTTGAAAAATGTTACCAAGACACCTTAAGATTTACTAAAAGACAAATAAGAGAATTAAAAAAAATTGAGGGAGTGAATTGGGTTAAAAATAAAATTGAAGCTTATCAAAAGGTAAAAGCTTGGTTATCCACAAAAAATTAGTGAAAAAAATTTAAGAAGTTAATTAAAATATTAGTTAATGAAAGTTTTAATGATAGGTTGGGAATTGCCGCCATTTAATAGCGGTGGATTGGGGGTTGCTTGTTTTTATTTAGCTAAAGAATTATCTAAAAAAGTTGATTTAACCTTTTTCTTACCAGCAAAATATCCTCTTAATAATCTTCCTTTTAAAGTTTTGTTTGCTTCAGAAAAAATTTTAAAATTAAAAGGCTATCTTGAAAGATTTTATTTTTCAATTGATAGAAATTTATTAGATTTAGTTTTAAGTTATGGTGAAAGAATTTTAGTTATTTATAAAGAAAAACCAGATATTGTTCACGGTCATGATTGGTTTTCTGCACCGGCAACAATTTTTCTTTCAGAATATTTTCAAGTTCCAGCATTAGTTCATGTTCATTCAACCGAAATTGAAAGAACAGGTAATAATCCTAATCCAATAATTTTCCAAATTGAAAGAGAATATTTTCAAAAGGCTGATTTTCTTTTACCTGTTAGTGAATTAACAAAAGATGTTTTGATTAAATTTTATAATATTGATCCTAAAAAAATTTTTGTTTTACCAAACGGCTTTGATTGGGATTATAAAGATGGTTACTTGCCAAAGTATTTTGAATATCTTAAAAGCGAAGATTATAAAATAGTTCTTTTTGTTGGTCGTTTAGTTTTGCAAAAAGGACCAGATTATCTTTTAAGAACCCTTCCCTTAGTTAAAAAATTCATTCCTAAAGTAAAATATGTTTTTGTTGGTTCAGGTGATATGTTTTCTGATTTGATTAAAATAAGTAAAGAATTGAATGTTGAAGAAAATGTTATCTTTACAAATTTTTTAAGAGATAAAGAACTTTGGGGAGTTTATCAGGGAGCTGATTTATTAGTTGTTCCTTCAGTAGCTGATCCTTTTGGTCTTGTTCCTCTTGAGGGTATTAATAATTTTTTGCCAGTAATTGTTTCTTATCAAACTGGTGTTGGTAATTATTTAAAACATATGATGAAATTTGAATTTTGGGACATTAAAGAAATGGCTAATAAAATTATTGGCTTGCTAAAATACGAAGTTGTAAATAAAGAATATAAAAAAAATATTTATTTTGAGGCTAAAAACAAATTTGATTGGCAAAAAACAGCTGAAAATTTATACAATTTTTATCTTAAAATAAAATTATAATGCCATCGATTGTTTTTTATTTTAAGGTTCATCAACCAGAAAGATTAAGACATTATACTGTTTTTGATATTGGTGAAAGAAGAGATTATTTTGATGAAGAAAAAAATAATTTTTATTTAGAAAGAATTGTTAAAAAATGCTATTTACCAACCTTGAAAATTTTGAAAGAATTAATTGAAAAAACGGATAAAAGGTTTAAATTTTCTTTAGGTATTACTGGAATTTTGTTAGAAAAATTAATAAAAAGTTATCCTGAAATTATAAATTTATTAAAAGAAATTTCTAAAACAGGTTGTTTTGAATTTACTGGAGAAAACTATTATCATTCTTTATCTTGCCTTTATTCTTTAAATGAATTTAAAGAGCAAGTTATTTTGCATAAAAAATTAATAAAAAAATTGTTTAATCAAGAGCCAAAAATTTTTGCTAATACAGAACTTATTTATTTTGATGATTTAACAAAAATTGTTAAAGAATTGGGTTTTGATGGAATTTTGGCGGAAGGAGTTCCTTGGATCTTACAATGGCGCTCGCCAGCTTTTATTTACGAAGATCCTCAAAAAAATTTAAAAATTTTATTAAGACATTATAAACTTTCAGATGATATTAGTTTTCGTTTTTCAGCTAGATGGTGGGAGGAGTGGCCACTTACAGCTGATAAATTTGCTTCTTGGTTAAATGCTTTTAATGGCAATGGTGAAGTAATTAATTTATTTATGGATTTTGAAACATTTGGTGAACATCAATGGGAAGAAACTGGAATTTTTGAATTTTTAAAATCTTTACCATTTGAAGTTTTTAAATATAAAGATTTAGAATTTTCTACACCTTCAGAGGTTTTAAATAAATATCCTGTTAGAGGAATTTTTTCTTCTCAAAATCCAATAACTTGGGCTGACACTGAAAGAGATTTAACTGCTTGGTTAGGTAATGAAATGCAGCAAGAATGTTTAAAAATTCTTTATTCTTTAGAAAAAGATATTCCATTTTATTTAAAAGAAATATGGAGAAAACTTCAAACAGCTGATCATTTTTATTATATGTGTACTAAATGGTTTGCTGATGGAGATGTTCATAAGTATTTTAGTCCTTATGAGACACCTTACGATGCTTATTTAAATTTTAGAAATATTTTAGAGGATATTAAATTAAGAATAAAAGAATCAAATGTCAAAATATCTATTCGAAATTAGTTGGGAAGTTGCTAATAAAATAGGAGGTATTTATACTGTTATTTCAAGTAAAGCAAAATATGTGAAAAATAAGTTTGGTGATAGATATTTTGTTATTGGACCCTATTTGGGTGCTAAAAATGAACAAGAATTTCATTTTTTACCAATTCCCTCTAAATTTGAAAATCTTGTTAATAATTTAGCTAATAAAGGTATTAATGTTTATTATGGAGAATGGTTAATTGAAGGAAGACCCAATGGATTTTTAATAGATTTTCGTAAATATCTTTATGAAGTTAATTCTTTAAAATATGATCTTTGGATAAAGTTTCAAATTGATAGTCTAAGAACTGGTCCAGATTATGATGAACCACTTTGTTGGTCAAAAGCTGTAAGTGATTTTATAGAAGAATTATTAAAAGATAATGAATATAAAGGCTCTATTTTTCATTTTCATGAATGGCTTTCGGGTTTTGCTATTCTTTTTACACTCAATTTGCCAATTATTAAAATTTTTACAACTCATGCTACTGTTTTAGGAAGAACTCTTTCTGGAAACAATATTCTCTTTTGGGACAATTTACCCAATATTGATCCTGAAAAAGAAGCTTATCGTTTTGGAGTAGAAGCCAAACATTTAGTTGAAAAAAATTCAGCAAAATACGCTGACTACGTAACTACCGTAAGTAAAATAACAGCGGAAGAGGTTGAATATTTTTTGAAAAGAAAAGTAGATTTTATTTTGCCCAACGGAATTGTTTTGACAAAATTTCCAACCTTTGAAGAAATTTCAAATCTTCATCGAAAAAATAAATTTGCTTTATTAGAATTTATTTTATACTTTTTTTCACCTTATTATAAATCATCCTGCCCCATAAAAAATTCTTTTATTTTCTTTACTAGCGGAAGAAAAGAAATAATTAATAAAGGATTTGATATAACAATTTTAGCTTTAGGAGAGTTAAATAAAAAATTAAAAAAAGAAAATGCTAATTTTAACATTTATTTTTTTATTTTTGTTCCTGATAATTTTATTGATATCAATCAGGAAATTTTAAACAACTTAATAGCCTACCGAAGTCTCGAAGAATATTTAAGTAATATTTCTTCAGAAATTAATTCAAGACTTTTGCATTCTTTAATTCATGGAAAAGATTTAGAAACAAAGGAAATTTTTTCTTCTGAAGAGTTATTAGAAATTCAAAGAATTCTTAAGAAATTAAAATCTTCTTCAAGGGCTCCTGTTTCAACCCATATTTTTCCTCCTGAAAATGAATTTTTGAAATTGCTTAATCAAGCTGAATTAAAAAATAATGAAGATGATGTGGTTAAAGTAATTTTTTATCCAATTTATCTTAATCCAGCTGATGGATTTTTGAATCTGAATTATTATGATGCTATTAATGGTAGTCATTTAGGAATTTTTCCTTCTTATTACGAACCTTGGGGTTATACTCCTTTAGAAACTCTAAGCGCTGGTGTAATGACAATAACTAGTGATTTAACTGGTTTTGCTAATTATTTAGAAGAAAAAAAATTAATTAATCCTAATTATCCGGGCATCTGGATTTTAAAAAGAAAAAATAGACCCCAAGAAGATGTCATTAAAGATTTAGTTAATTACTTATCCAATATTGTTAAGATGGATCGAAGCCAAAGAATTCAAAATAAATTCGAAGCAAGAATGATAGCTTCTTATTTTGATTGGTCTAAAATTATAGAAAATTATTTTCATTTATACGATTTAGCCTGGAGGAAATATGAGAGTTAATTATAATGAATTAAATTTAGCTTATCAAGCAATTTCAGATATTGTTTTTTTAAAAGATAAAAATTTGTGGATTATTTTTTCTCAAGAAAACGAAAGTTATTACTTTGGTGCTTTTTATAATTTTTATTCAAGACCCTTTAAATTCATTCATAAAATTTTTCTACCCAAAATAAAAGAAATTAATATTTTAAATTCAAAAGAAGCTATTTTCGATTCCAATAATAATTCTTTTTACTTAAAAGTTTTTAATGATGAAATTGAAATTAAATGCTTAAATTTTGATGAGATTAGAATAATTTTGGATGCAAACTTTATCTTTAATGAAAATCCCTTTTTAAGAAAAATAAAAATTGAAAGAATTAACTCTAATTGTCTTCATGTTTTATTTATTTTCGAAAATAAATTAATTTTAGAGAGTGTTTTTGAATCATCTTCGCCTTTAAATTTTTTCGAAAATTGGGAAAGATTTGATTTGAATTTTGATAAAAAAAGAAATTCGAAATTTCAAGAATTTTGGTATTTAAATGGAATTGAAACTAAATCTAATTTTTTAAGGATAAAAATTTTAAATCAACAATCGCCCAAAGAAAATTTATTTTTTAATTATACCAATAATAATTATTATAATTTTTTAATTTCCCGCTTAAATGCTTTAATTATTAATAATTATTTACCAGCTGGGTTTCCTTGGTTTTATGAAAATTGGTTTCGTGATGAATTAATTTCTTTTTATCTTCTCAAAAACTTTTTAAATTATAATTTTAAACCAAGATATTTTAGCAATTTTAAAGATTGGATGTTTTTGAACAAACCAAACGGTTTTGAAGCATCTGATACTTTTCTTTGGTTTTTAATCAACTTAGATAAAAATGATTATGAGGTTTATCAAAAATTAATTAAAGAATATTTAGAAAAATGGGAAAATAGATATTTAAAAGAAAATCTTTTGAATTTACCACCAAAAACAACCTGGATGGATACTCTTGAAAGAAAAGAAGCTTTAGAAATTTATGCTCTTTATTTAAAAACATTAAGAAATTTAGCTAAATTGGATAATTTTTATAAAGAAAAAGCTAATTTTTATTTTAATCTTTTAAAAAACAAAGTTAATGAAATTTTTGATGTTAATTTAATTTTTGTTTACTTACTTATTCCTGATTTGTTTGAAAAAAAAGAATGGCTAGATTTATTTGATAAATTAATCAAAAATTTTTACCTTTTATGGGGAGGAATTTCAAGTAAAAAAATTAATGAAGAAAATTTTTATCAAAATCATACGGGTGAAAATCCTTTAAGTTATCATTGTGGTGATTCTTGGTATTATTTGAATAATCTTTTAGCCCTTTGTTTATTTCTTCTTGATAGAAAAAAATATAATGAAATAATCAGCAAAATAATTTTATCTTCTTTAGAGGATTTGTTAAAAGATGGAGTTTTGGGTTATTCAAGCGAACTAAGTAGTGCTCAAATTAGAAAATCAGAAGGTTCATTAATTCAAACATGGTCAATAGCAAGTTTACTTTTTTTACTTTTTAGCTTCCAAGATTTTGATATCTTCTTCAAATCTTTGAGCGATTGACATTACATCATCTCCGTAAAATCTTAAACTTGGATTATTCCAATTACTGCCAGCAAAATACATCATTGCTGCCCTCCATTCGTCTTGATATTTTTGACTATCAGCTCCCCTGTCTTTTAAATACAAAGCTGCAGCTGTAAAAGCATCAAAAATATTCCAAGGTGAAGGAGGATTATTACCAGTGATTTTAGATACTCTTTCTTTATAAGCTTTCCAAGTTGAAGGTAAAAATTGAGCTGGTCCCATAGCTCCACCCCATCCATACCATTGCCGGCAACTAACAGGCATTTTATTTGGATCTAAACCTAATTCACCAGTTATTTCTTCAAAAATTGGTCTTTCTGATGGTTTCATTGCATCTTTATAATGACAGGTACCAACATTTTGACCTATTCTTGATTCATAATGTAAGATAGCTAATAAAAAAGCTGGTCTTATTCCAGTATATTTTTCTAAAATTTTTGCATAGTCATAAGCTTCTCCAAAAGTAATTGGAGCTGCGCCTCCAGCTAATCTATAAATTTCTTGTCTAATTTGAGCAGCTGTTTTTTCTTTTTCTTTAAGTTGATTATTGTAACTTATTTCCGTTTTTTGAATTTGAGATAAAATTCTGTTTTTTTCTTCTTTTAATTCTTGAAGTTCTTGATATTTGATCTTAGTTAAATTTAAAAGATTGTTTTGTTCTTCAAGTTGATTTTCTAATTCTTTTTTTTGTTTATTGAGTTTTTCATTTAATTCTTTTAGGTCATCAATTTTTTCATTTATATTTTCTTGAATTTTAGTTAAGTAATAAAAATCATTGAAATAATCTGATAATCTTGCTTCAGCTAAGAAAATTTCAACCACACTTCTTTGTTTTAATTGATAATAATATCTTAACAAAAGAGTTAAATATTGCTTTGATTTTTCAATTTTTTCCTCAGTTAAAGTAATTGATCTTTTTGTTTCAGTTATTTTTTTATTTAAGTTATTTATTTGAAAATTAATAGCCTTAATTTCTAATTCAGTTTTTTTAATTTTTGAATTGACAAGCTCTAATTCTTGTTTAACTGTTCTTTTTTGTTTTTGAATTTGATTAATTTCTTTTTTTAATTTATCTATTTCTTTTAAAACTTCTTGTAATTGGCTTTCTAATGATTGTTTTTTTTGTTCAAGTTCCGGAGGTAATTTTCTATTAATTGTTTGAGTTATGGAAAAAGGGGCAAAGGCTAAATTAAAAGTAATAAAAAAAACAAACAAGAAAATATATTTTGATAAAAATTTTAAAAAATTTATGTTTAATTTTCCTTTTTCTTTTTTTAAGATAATTAATTCTTCAATCTTTTTAGGTTTGACATCTTCAATTTTAAGCATTAGTTGTTGAGGTTTCTTTTTCTTCTACTATTTCAGCTTCTTTAATAGCAGTTACTACAGGATTGTTAGGATTAATTAAAACCTTAATTTTAGGAGGAATATTTAAATCTTTAACGTAAATAGATTGACCAACTTCTTTTAAAACACTCAAATCAACTATTATTTCGTGAGGAATATCCTCAGGAAGACATTCAATTTCTAATTCTTCTAAATTAATACTTAAAACACCGCCAAGTCTTAAAACCGGCGCTTCGCCAACAAATTTTAATGGAACCCGAGTTTCAATTTTTTCCTTTAGTGATGGAACAAAAATATCAAAATGGATTATCTCATCAGTAATTGGATGATATTGAACATCTTGGATTAATCCTTTATATTTTTTCCCATCTAAATCAAAATCAAATAAACCAGATTCATAATTTTGATAAAATTTTTCAAATTCGTTTTTATCAACAAAAACCGCTATTGGATTAATTTCTGAACCGTAAACAATACCAGGAATTTTCTTATCCTTTCTATAAAAATCTGCTTTTTTATTTAAATCTCTTAAAAATAATTTCATTTGCCCCCGGCAGGACTCGAACCTGCAACCACCGGCTTAAAAGGCCGTTGCTCTACCAATTGAGCTACGGGGGCAATTTCAGCCCTGTTTTTACAGGGCTGAGTGGAGCCGTCAAAATTAATTTCAACGAGCCCCAGTAAATTTAATTATAAAAGTTTTTTTAAATAAATTCAACTAAACCAAAATATTTTTTTCCTTTTTTAATTAACAAATAATTATTAATTTGAAAGGTTTTAACCGAACCACTTTTTAATAAATTTTTAGCTTCACTTTTTGACTTAGCCAATTCTGTTTCCTTTAAGATTTCTTCTAATTCTTTCCGATTTGTTTTTAAATAAGGAACAGCTCCTTTAATTAATTCAACTTCTTCCAGAGTTATTTCTTCCAAGTTTTTTTCAAATAAGATTTGATTGATTTTTAAAACATCATCAACTATTTCCTTTCCGTGAATTAATTCAATTATTTCTTTAGCTAATTCTTTTTGAGCTAATCTTTTTTCTTTTTCTTTTTTCCATTCATTAATTATTTCTTTGATTTCTTCTAATTTTTTAAAAGAATAAAAGTAAAAAACCTTTTCTAATAATTCATCGGGCAAATTTAAAATAAACTGATAAATTTCAAATGGATGAGTTTTTTCTTTATTTAACCATAAAGTTTTTCCAGCTTCAGTTTTCCCAAATTTTTTACCAGTTTTAGGATCGACTAAAAGAGGATAAGTTAAGCCATAAGCTTCTTTATTAATTTTTTTTCTTATAAGTTCAACACCTTGAATAATATTTCCCCATTGATCCGAACCTCCTATTTGAAGCTCACAGTTATATTTTTCATAAAGAATGTAAAAATCATAAGCTTGTAATAACTGATAAGTAAATTCAGCAAAAGACATTCCCTCTTTTTTTTGAATTCTTGTTCTGACAGCTTCTAAATCAAGCATACTATTAATGGTAATTATTTTCCCAATTTCTCTTAAAAATTCCATTAAATTTAAATTATCTAACCACTCTGAATTATCTATAATTTTTACTTTTTTATTGTCTACTGGGAAAAATCTTTCTATTTCTTTTTTAATTGCTTGTTTATTTTTTTCTAAAACTTCTAAAGATAAAATTGGCCTTTCTTTTTCTTTCCCACTTGGATCACCAATTTTAGCCGTTCCTCCACCTACAATTATGATTATCTTAAAATCGTTTAAATAAAATCTTCTTAAAAGGGTCAAACCTAAATAATGACCCAAATGAAGTCCATCGGCAGTTGGATCAATTCCTAAATAAAGAGTTCCTTTTTTTTCAAAAAATTTTTCTATATTCGGTGTAGCTTGGTAAATTAATCCTCTTTTTTTTAATTCATTAAAAAACTCTTTTCCTCTCATTTTATAAAAGTTTATCAGCTACTTTTGAAGCTGCATAAGATTCTGGTTTGATTTTAACGGAAAATCCATAACCTTTGACTAAATTGATAATTTCTTTAAGAGTTGATGAACTTCTTCCATTATTACCTAAATCTAAATGAATTTCAAAATAAAAATTTAAATTTTTTCTTGTTAATTCTTTTAAAAGTTCTTGAGAAATATTTAAACTAATTAAAGCTTCTTGCCAAAGTCTATCATATAAAGCTAATGGTTTATTTTTCCATTGTTTTTTCCAAAAAAATCTTCCTCCTTTACCAACTCGATGAATAACAATAACGCTTATAAATTCTATTTTTTTGTCAATAACTTCTGAATCAGTTCCAACTAAAATTTTATAATCAAAATTGTTATCTTCTAAAATAAATTTTTCAATTTCTAAAATAAGATCGTTTTTACTAAGATTTTTTCCATTAGCTGTTTTAAAACTATCTAACATTAATTTAAATTATCCACAATTTTTTTTAAAATTAAAAATAATTATGTTAAAATTTAAAAATAGTCGACAATTAAAGGTCAATAATTAAAGTTCTAACCAACTTAATTATGAGAAAGGGTTTTACTTTAATTGAACTTTTAATAGTTTTAGCCCTAATTTCGATCTTAGCTGGAATTTTAATAGTCGTAATTAAACCACAAGAAATTTTTGCAAGGGCTAGAGATTCACAAAGAACTGGTGATTTAAATAATGTTGCCAGAGCTCTGGATACTTATTTAGCTGATATGACTACAAATCCTAATTTATCCTTAGTTTGGCCCGCTTCTGGATTTTCTTGTAATACCCAAACTTCATTTTCTGCTTCTATGACTAGTAATCCACCTGGTTGGGCAACAGCTACAGGTTCTCAGGTTACTTCAGTTACTGGAACAACTTCAAGAGCCTTAGATGGAACAGGTTGGGTTAGAGTACCCTTAGCTAATTCGACTTTAGTTAATCTTCCTTCACTTCCTTTAGATCCACTAAATAGTGTTGTTGGTGGTGTTGGTTATTTTTACAATTTTACTTGCGGTAGTGATTTAACTTATGAATTAGATGCTAAACTTGAAAGAAATACTTATGCAATGCAAAATGATGGTGGTAATAACCCAAATTTATACGAAGTTGGAACTAATAAGGGTTTATACTAAAAGTTTCTAAGGGGTAACCGTTGAGAAATTCTTTTGAATTCATTTTTTTTCTATCTTGAAGTTGAAGTTCTAAGATTAAAACAAAAGCATCTTTAATCTTAATTGCTAAATAATTTTTGAATTTAAAAAATTCTCCAATATTTAATTTTTTTGTTTTTTCATCAATTAATTTTTCGTCAATTTTTTCTATTTTAAATATTTTTAATAATTTCTTTTCTCCCTTCAAATTAATATAAATATAAGTTCCAGGTTCAGGATTAAGAGCTCTTATTTTTCTTTGCCAAATTTCGTAATCATCATTAATATTTAAATAACCGTCTTCAAAATTTATTTTTTTAGTATAAGTTGCCTTGGAATGATCCTGTTTAGTTGGTTCTATTTTTCCTTCTAAATAATCTTCAATAATTTGATTAAATTTAAAACCTCCTAATTTTCCCAGAATTTCTTCTAATTTTAAATAATCTTCATTTCCTTTAAGTTCGATTGCTTCTTGAGCAATTATTGGTCCATGATCAACCAATTCATCAATTAAAATTATTGTAATTCCTGAATATTTTTCTCCATTTAAAATTGTTTGTTGAATTGGACTTGGACCGCGGTATTTTGGAAGAAGAGATGGATGAATATTTAAAATACCTTTAGGAAATAATTCAATTATTTCTTTAGGAATTATTTTTCCAAAACCAGCAATTAAACCCATTAAAGGTTTTACCAAATTTATTTCTTTTTTGAAATCCTCCCATTCTTTAAGTTCAATAACTGGTAATTTTTCTTTTAAGGCAAAATTGTAAACTTCATTTGGTTTTAATTTTAGTCCTCTTTCTTTTCTTTTAGCAGGTAAAGTTACAACTAATAATGGTTTATATTTTTTTAAAATTTCCTTTAAAACATAAATGCTAAAATTAGTTGAACCAAAGAAAATAAATGGCAATATTTTTTTCATTTTTCTAGTAAATCTTCTTTTTTAATCTCCTCTAATTTAAATAATTTTTCAGCTTTTTGAGCAAATAAAATTCCGTTTAAATGATCAATTTCATGTTGAATAATTTGAGACAACAAACCTTTAGCTGTTAATTTTCTTTTTTTACCCCACAAATCTAAATATTCAATACTAATCTTAGGATATCTTTTAATATAGCCCCAGATTTTAGGAAGAGATAAACAACCTTCTTCCATTAAAATTTCTTTTCCTTCTAATTTTATTATTTTAGGATTAATGAAAGTTAAAATTTCTTTTCCTGTCTCAGCAATAAAAATTGAAAGGTCAATACCAATTTGATTAGCAGCTAAACCAACACCATTATTTTCTCTCATTATCCTTTTCATTTCTCTAACTAAATCTTTAATTTCTTTATTAATACTTTCTACTGGTCTTGTTTTTTGTGTTAAAATATTATCTGGATAAATAATTAATTGAATTTTTTTCATTAAAAATGCAAAAAATAATTTTTGACATTGAAACAATTGCTCCTGATTTTAATGAACTATCTCCTTCACTTCAAGATTATTTTCTTGAAAGATTTTCTCATGATTATCCTGAAAAATCAAGAGAAGAGTTAATAAAAATTATAGAGGAAAAAATGGCTTTATGGCCACAAATAAGCGAAATTTTAGCCATTAGTTTTTATAATCCCGAAACTAAAAGAGGAGCAGTTTATTTACAAACAAAAGATGAAATTGAAGATTGGACAGAGGGCTCTATTGATTTTAAAAGATTAGATAATGAAAAAGATCTTATTTTAAAATTTTGGGAAATTATTCCTAATTATCAAGAAGTTATTACTTTTAATGGAAATAGATTTGATTTACCTTTTTTACTTTATCGATCAATGAAATATCAAATTAGACCAACTTATAATCTTTTAGACAAAGAATATCATATTGATTTATACGAAAAATTAAGTTTTAATTCAAGAATCCATCATCTTAGTTTAAAATTAGTTTGTTTATCATTAGGTATCGAGGATCCTAAAAAAAATTTTGATGGCCGAATGATAAAAGAATTAATTAAAAATAAGGATTATAAAAATTTAGCTAATTATGCTTTAAATGATGTTTTAGCCACAGCAAAAATTTATGAAGTTTGGAATAATTATTTAAGATATTTATAATTTAAAAAATGGGGAAAAAATACAATAGTCTTGAAGAATTTAAAAAAGAACAAGGTTATTTTATTGATAATGTTTGGTATCCAAGAGTAACCAAAATTTGCGAAGTTAAAAGTAAACCTCAACTTTATTATTTTTATGCTGAAGCTTTAAATTTTCAAGAGGCCAATAGAAAAAAACTTCAAGCTGCTGATGAGGGAAAAATAATTCATGAAATTGTTGAAAGTTTTATTAAAAGAAGACAAATAATTGTTCCTCAAGAATATTTAGGTATTCAATTAGCTTTTGAAGATTTTTTAAAAAATTATTCATTTTTTTCAAAAGAAGAGTGGCTTGAAAAAAAGATAAAACATTCTTTTCATAAATATGCTGGGACTTTTGATGTTTTGGGAGAAATTGATGGTAATTTTTCTTTAATAGATATTAAAACATCTCAAGCTGTTTATGATGATTATCGATTACAAACAGCAGCTTATGTTACTGCCCTAAACGAAGAAGGAGTTATTACCGATGAAAGAGGTAAAAAAATACCACTTTTAAAACCAATTGAAAAAAGGTTTATTTTAAGAATTAATCAAAAAAAAATTTGTGAAAAATGCGGAGCAGTTTTAAGAATTAGAAAAATGGGTTCTAAAATTGAAGGTGGTGATTCTTTCTGTGATCACAGATTTGGTGAAATAATTGGCGAATGGGAATTAAAAGAGTTTGATAATATTGAAGAAGATTTTAAAGCTTTTCTTGGTTGTAAAACAATTTGGGAATGGGAGTATAGAGATTATCTTAAAGAAATTGGTTATTTGTAATTTTCAAATTGAGGCCAGGGCCGGATTCGAACCGGCGTTAAGCGGTTTTGCAGACCGCTGCGTAACCTCTCCGCCACCTGGCCTTATTTTTATTATAACTTATTTTTGAAAAGCTTTGACAATAGGATCAAGCTCACCATCTAAAACTTCTTCTAAATTGTACCAAGATTTGTTAAGGCGATGATCAGTAATTCTATTTTGAATAAAATTGTAAGTTCTAATTTTTTCTGATCTTTCTTGACTACCAATTTGTTTTCTTCTTTCTTCAGTTAAACTACCCTGAATTTTTTCTTGTTCTAATTGCCATAATTTGTTTTTTAACATTTCCATAGCTATCTCTCTATTTCTTTGTTGACTTCGTTCAATTTGGCAAGAAACAACAATACCTGTAGGTTTATGTCTTATTCTAACTGCTGTTTCAACTTTATTAACATTTTGACCTCCTGGCCCTCCTGCTCTAAAAAATTCTATTTCTAAATCTGATTCTTTTATTTGAAATTGGGGTAAAGAAAGCTTAGGCAAAATACTTACTGAGGCTGTTGAAGTATGAATCCTTCCACCTTTTTCAGTAATTGGAACTCTTTGAACTCTATGAACCCCAGCTTCTTGTTTTAATAAATCATAAACTTTTTCTCCTCTAACTTCAGCTACTAAAGTTTTAATTCCTCCCAAATCAGATTCAGAAATATCTAAAATTCTATATCTCCATCCCTTTTTATCGAAATATTTACTGTACATTCTCCACAAATCTTTAGCAAATAAAGCAGCTTCTTCGCCACCAACTCCAGCTCTAATTTCAAAATAAATTTCTTGTATTGATTGATTATTCATTTTTTAAAAATTTTAGTTTATAATTACTCTTGCTTTTTTGAATATTTTCTTCTAAACTTTTCTGCTCTTCCTAAAACTCTTGTTTCTTCTTTACCAGTAAATATAGGAGAGCAATTTTTACAAACTTCAACAAAGATTTCTTTTTTTGTTCCATAGGTTTCGTACTCAGCCCCACAGGCACATTTTATTTTTGTTAAAAAATATTGTGGATGAAGATTCTTTTTCATGATAAAATAATTATAACATACAAAAACCAAAAATGACAGATAATATTTTAACAAGCAAAATAAAAACAGAAGAGGAATTGATTTTGGAAGAGATGATGAAAAATGGTGTTCATTACGGAAGAGCTAAAAGATATACTCATCCATCAATGAGACCCTATTTGATTAAATCATTAAAAAACATTGAAATTTTTAATTTGAAAATTACTTATCAAAAATTAAAAGAAACAGTTAATGTTTTAAAAGACTTTCTTAACAATAATAAAAAAATTCTTTTTGTTGGCACAACTCCAGCATCTTTGCAAAAAATTCAAGAAATTGCAGTTCAGTTTAATCAACCATATATTAATTACAAGTGGATTGGTGGATTTTTAACAAATTTTTCAACTATTCAAGCAAGGCTTTTATATTTTAAAGATTTACTTAAAAAAGAAGAATCAGGAGAACTGAAAGAATATTTACCTAAAGAAAGAAGTAGATTGGAAAAAGAGTTAAATAAAATGAAAATGCTTTATTCAGGAGTTGTTAATTTAGAAAATTTACCTGATGCTTTGTTTATAGTTAATTTAGCTTATCCTTCTCATTTGACAGCCAAAAGAGAAGCTTTAAAATTAAAAATTCCAATAATTGCTATTGCTGGTTCTGACAATGACTTAACTGGTGTTGACTATTTTATTCCTGCTAATGATAAAGCACCAAAAAGCATAGCCTTTTTAGTCGATTATTTAATTCAAAAATTGAAAACTTAATGGATAAAGAGCTTTTTGAAAAAATAAAAATTTTAAGAGAAGAAACTGGTGCTCCTTTGAGCAAATGCCAAGAGGCTCTTGAAGTTACTAATGGAGATCTTGAAAAAGCAAAAGAATATTTAAGAAAAAAAGGAGAAGGTTTGTTAGAAAAAAGAAAAGAAAAAGAAGTTTCTCAAGGAACAATTTCAGCTTATATTCATTTTAATGGTAAACTGGGTTCATTGGTTGAATTAAGATGTGAAACTGATTTTGTTGCTCAAAATGATGAATTCAAAAAATTAGCTTACGAAATTGCTATTCAAGTTGCTGCCTATAATCCTTTATATGTTTCCTTAGAAAGCGTCCCTCAAGAAATTTTAGAAGAAAAGAGAAAAGAATTTGTAGAAGGATTAGAAAATAAACCTGAAGAGATAAAAGAAAAAATTTTTCAAGGAAAACTTAATGAATGGGCACAGAATTATTGTCTTTTAGAACAACCCTATTTTAGAAATGAAAATTTAAAAGTTAAAGATTTAATTAGTGAATATGTAAATAAATTTGGAGAAAAAATTGAAGTAAGAAGATTTGTAAGATTAGCCTTAAATGATTAATTTCATTTTTCTTTTACTTTCGTTTTTATTTTTATTTCTAGCATTTCTTTATATTTATTTAAAGACTCGAAAAGAAAAATTGCAAAGAGAAGATTTTATTTTTTGGTTTAAATTTACAAACAAAATAAGATTTTTTAATTCTAAATTTTTGAAATATTCAAGATTTCTTTTTAGGGGTCTTTATCTTATTTTTTTCAATTTTTATGAAAAAGTTTTAAGAAGAATAAAAATTGAGGCATTAAAATTAGAAAGTTGGGCTGGAAATAAGATAGAAAAAATAAGAAAAACGAAAGAAGAAAAACAAAATCTCTAATTATGCTAAAATTAAAAATGGAGGGGTGCCGGAGTGGTTTAACGGGACGGCCTGGAGAGCCGTGCCCCCAATTTGGGGGCTCGTGGGTTCAAATCCCACCCCCTCCGCCAAAAATAAAATTTAATTTAAGGTAATATATTTAAATTTGTTCCGATTTCGTAACGATAGGGATCACTACCATTATCGGTTGAAACTTTATCATTTTTACCGCCATATTGGAAATCTTTTGATTCAAAATAAGCTGAAAGCTCAAATTGAGCAGGTTTTCTTCGAAAAGCATAGGCATAATAAAAAGAGGTTGAAGTGGAATTTGTATAAACATTTATAGGGTCAACAGGTAAAGAAGAAATTGGAAGAGCAGTTAAAGAACCAACAAAATTAATAGGCAACCAACCTGTTCCGTCTAATTTTCTAAAATTATTTTTATTTGATCGATAAATTGCAAAAACTTGATTATTACAAATGAAGGTTGTTGTTGAAATATTTGGATCTTCTAAAGGAACAGAAATAAAAATTGTTGGCCAAACTTCATCAATACCTCTAAAATCTAAATACGGCCCGTCTAAGTCAGGAGTGCTTGTTGAATTTATATAATTTTGAATTAAAGAAGCTAAAACTTGTAAATCATTTAATCTTTGTAAATCCCTTGCTCTTTTAAAATATTCTGGTACCCTTAAAACTCCTATAATTATAGATCCTATGATTAAAATTAGGCTTAAAACAATTAAAAGCTCAAAATAAGTAAATCCTTTTTTCATTAAATTTGAGCCGGAGGTGGGATTCGAACCCACGACCTGACGCTTACAAGGCGCCTGCTCTACCACTGAGCTACCCCGGCAATTATAAAAATTATATCATACAAAGCAAATTTTTAATGTGTTATAATAATATATAATATATAATATAGCTTTAAATAATAATTTAGAAATAGGAAATTATCAATTAAAGGGTCGAAGTTAAAATTTTAAATTGGTAAAATGAAAATAACACCCTTGTTTGATTTTGTTTTAATTGAACCAATTAAAGAAGAATCAGTAACTAAAGGTGGCATTGTTATTCCTGAAACAGTAAGAGAAGAAAGGTCGATGAAAGGGAAAATAATAGCTGTTGGTCCAGGAAAAGTAAATGAAAAAACAGGTGAAAGAATAACTCCTTCTGTTAAACCAGGACAAATTGTTATTTTTAAAAAATATGCTCCGGACGAAATTAAAATTGATGATAAAGAATATTATTTTGTAAGGGAAGATGATATTATGGCTGTCATTGAGGAATAATAAAGGTCAGAATTAATATTTTTTTAAAAAATGGCAAAATTAATTTCTTTTAAAACTCAAGCCCGAAAAAAATTACTTAAAGGTATAAACAAATTAGCTGATGCTGTTATTGTTACTTTAGGACCAAAGGGAAGAGCAGTAGTTATTGATAAGGGTTATGGAACACCAACAATTACGAGGGACGGTGTTACGATTGCTAAAGAAATTGAATTAAAAGATTCTATTGAAAAAATCGGTGCTGAGTTGATTAAAGAAGTTGCTTCAAAAACAAATGATATAGCTGGCGATGGAACAACAACTGCTACTTTATTAGCTAAAGTTTTAATTAATGAAGGTTTTAAAAATGCTATTGCTGGAGTTGATGTTATTTCAATGCAAAAAGGTATGGAAAAAGCAGCTAAAATTGTTATTGAAGAATTAAAAAAAATTTCTAAACCAGTAAAAGGAAAAGAAGATATAGCTCATGTAGCTACCATATCTTCAAGAGATGAAGAAATAGGTAAATTAATTGCTGAGGTTATTGATAAAGTTGGCAAAGACGGAGTTGTTACTGTTGAAGAATCACAAACAATCGGGTTTTCTTATGAAATTGTTGAAGGATTGCAATTTGACCGAGGTTATATTTCTCCTTATATGGTTACTAATCCTGAAAGAATGGAGGCTGTTTTGGAAAAACCACTTATTTTAATTACTGATAAAAAACTTTCTTCAATTCATGAATTAGTCCCTCTTTTAGAAAAAGTTGTTCAAAGCGGAAGAAAAAATATTTTAATTATTGCTGAAGATGTCGAAGGTGAAGCTTTAGCAACTTTAGTTGTTAATAAACTTAAAGGAATTTTAATTTCAGTTGCTGTTAAAGCTCCAGGATTTGGAGAAAGAAGAAAAGAAATGCTTCAAGATATTGCTGTAGTTACTGGTGGTCAAGTAATTTCTGAAGAACTTGGTTACAAATTAGAACATGCTGATTTACATATGTTAGGAGAGGCTGATAAAGTTATTATTAATAAAGATACAACAACAATTGTCGGTGGTAAAGGTAAGAAAGAAGAGATTGAAAAAAGAATTCAACAAATAAGAGTTCAATTAGAAAAAACAACATCAGAATACGATCGAGAAAAACTTCAAGAAAGATTAGCCAAATTAGCTGGTGGTGTTGCTGTTATTCGAGTTGGAGCACCTACTGAAGTTGAACAAAAAGAAAAACAACATAGAATTGAAGATGCTATTTCAGCTACTAAAGCAGCTATTGAAGAAGGTATTGTGCCAGGTGGTGGTGTTGCTTTAATTAGAACTTTACCCAAATTAGAAGAATTAATTCAACAATTATCAAAAGAAAACATAGCTGAATATATAGGAGCAACAATTATTAAACAAGCAGTTGAAGCACCTTTAAGACAAATTGCCCAAAATGCTGGTTTAGATCCATCAATTGTTGTTGATAAAGTAAAAAGTGAAAAAGATAGTTTCGGCTTAAATGCAGCAACTTTACAATACGAAGATCTTATAAAAGCAGGTATTATTGATCCTACAAAAGTAACTCGAGTTGCCTTAGAAAACGCTCTTTCAGTTGCTAGTTTACTTTTAATTACCGAAGCTGTTGTCTCTGAACTTCCAGAAAAGAAAGAAAAACAAGAACCAGAGGAGGAAGTTGAAGAAGAATATTAATCAAATAAACCCTCTGGAAAAACAAATTCATAACCCTCATTTTTTAGTTGTAAAATAGCTTCTTTAATTGCTTGAGAATCTACAGGATTAAAATGGGCTAAAACCAAATTTCCTCCCTGAGTTCCTCTAACTCCATTTAAAACAATTTGAGTTAGGGTTCTTACATTATAAGGCAAATTATTAACCCTTGTGGTATAAATAAATTCAACATCCCACATACATAAGTATTTATATTCATTTTTTGATAATACACTTAAAAGTGTTTGATTCCCCCCTCTATATCCTCCTGCGCCTCCAGGTGGTCTAAAATATGTTCTTAGCAAATTTTCATTAAAGCCTAATTCTTTCATTTTATTGATCCACATTTCTTTTTCTTGATGAATATATTCTGGATTTAATGAAGAGAAAGCATTAATATTATGATTAAACGAATGATTTCCAATTCTTATAAATCCACTCTCTATACCAGTTTTGATAATTTCGGCTGCTATCGGAGTTGTTGTTCTACCAATAACGAAAAATACCATAGGAATTTGGTTTTCTTTTGCAAAATTTACTAACTCTTCAATAATTTGGGGACTTGGTGTATCATCAAATGTTATTGCAACTTTTTTTGTTCCCCTCGGACCCCTATAAATTACTTTTGTTGTAATTTTTTGCTCTTTAGTTTCGATACCAAATTCTGGTGTAGGAGTAGGAGTTGCTGTTACTGTTGGGGTTTTTGTTGGAGTCTTTGTTGGAGTTGGCTTAGGTGTTAGAGTTGGTGTTTCTCTAAGTATAGTTTCTCCATCTTCATATAGTTTTTCAAGTTCCCTTTCTGATAATCTTAAATCTCCTAATCCGATTTTAGTTTCTGGACTGGATTTTGACTTCGATTCTGTTCCTTTTAAACTTAAAACTAATAAAAGAACACTAATTATTTTTTTTAAAAATTCTCTTCTTGTAATACCTTTTTGCTTTTCTTGCTTTTCTAAATTTTCAGGATTTATTTTTTCCATTTATGTGTTATAATCATTTTAATCAAAAATGGCAAGGGTTAAAAGAGGGATAATAAAATCAAAAAAAAGAAAGAAAATATTGAAATTAGCAAAGGGTTTTCGAGCGCCTTATGGGACAAAAAAGAAATTTGCTAAAGAAGCTTTACTTCATGCTTATAAACATGCTTATCAAGGAAGAAAACAAAAGAAAAGAGATTTTCGAAGATTATGGCAAGTTAGAATTAATGCTGCTTTAAGAAGTTTGCCTTATAAATTAAACTACAGTAAATTCATTAATCTTTTAAAGGAAAATAATATTGAACTTAATAGAAAAGTTTTAAGCGAATTAGCAATGAATTATCCAGAAAAGTTTAATAAAATTGTAGAAACTGTATTAAAAAATTAATGTTGGCTGGAATTCATTTTTTTAGCGCCTCAGCTTTTTCAATTTCTTTAACTTCTTCACCTTATTTGGCATTTTTAATAGGTTTTCTCTCCCACCATTTTTTAGATAAATTACCTCATTTAGATTTAAATATTTTTAATTCAGATAAATATGGAAATGTTAAAAATTGGGATAAAAAAGTTTGGTTATTATTTTTTTCAGAATTTTTAATTTTTTTTCTTTTAACTTTCTATTTTTTAGGAAAATTTGATCTTTCTAAACAAATTATAGGTTTTATAGGTGGTCTTGGTGGATTATTTCCTGATATTGTTTCTTTTTCTTTAAGATCTTTTTTCCCGAAAATTAAAATTTTTGATTTTTATTTAGATTTTCACAAAAAATTCCATTTTAGACTAAATAAAGGAAAAATCTTTTTACCAATTTTATTTGAAATTTTAATAATAATTTTTTCAATTATTCTTTTTTTAGGCAATTATTGATAAAGATCGTTAGGAATTAAAGTTTTTTCAGTGCCAACCTCAAAAATATCAAGATTATCTCCTCCATCAAAACTTGTTTTATCTTCACTACCTCCTCTTTTAAACCTTTCATATTCTAAATTTGCATTAATTTCAAATGTAGAACTTGCCCTTTTAAAAACATAAGAATAAAAATATTTTAAGTTATAAGAGTTTAGAGGATCAATTGGTAAAGAATGTATCGGAGGATAAACTAAAACAGAAAAATTAATAGGAAGCCAACCATTACCATCGATTTTTAATAAATTTGTTGAAGAAACTTGAGAAATAAAAAATCCAGAAACATTTAAATTTCTTTTATCTTCCTTATCAAAAGGTACCGAAATAAAAATTGTCTTATTTGTTTCTCCGTAACCTCTGCCATCTGGTCCCAAAATAGGGGTATTAGTAGCTGAAATATATGTTTTTATTGCAATTTCTAAAGCATTTAAATCGCTTATTCTTTTTAAATCTCTTGTTCTTTGAAAGATTAAATGTGGTTTGATAATAATTCCTGTAATACCTAAAACAATCATCAAAATTACTAAAACTGATAAAATTTCAAGCAAAGTAAATCCTTTTTTCATTTATAAAATTTTCTTAAAAATTTCTCAGCCTCTTTTAAAACATTTTTTTGTTCTTCAAAATTAATCAATTCTAAGGCTTTGTTAAAAGGAAGCCAAACATAACCTTTATGTTCTTTTGATAAAATTACCCTCTGAGTTTTTGCTTGAGCTAAAAAATAAATAACTTCTTTAATAATAGTTTCTCCTTTATCTTTAAAATGGAAAAAGATTCTTTCTTGAAAATTAGGTAAAATTCTAACATCTAATCCAGTTTCTTCTTTTATTTCTCTTATTGTTGTTTCTTTTGGATTTTCTCCTATTTCAATATGTCCTCTTGGAAATTCCCAATGTCTTGTTCTTGTTCGATAATTTAAAAGTAAATACTCTCTTAATTTTCCTTTCTGATAAAAAACAACCGCTCCAGCAGATGTTTCCTTTCTCATAATTGATTAAGATTATTTTATAATAACTTAAAATGAAAATATATTTTTATGGAGGAGTTGAAACAGTTACTGGATCGAATTTTTTATTAGAAGGTTTTAAAGAAAAATTGATAATTGATTGTGGTTTGATTCAAAAAGAAAGAACTTGTGATTTAGAAAACTTTGAAGATTTTGAATATAATCCAGCAGAAATTAAAGCTGTTTTAGTAACCCATGCCCATTTAGACCATATTGGTAGAATTCCTAAATTAATAAAAGATGGTTTTAAGGGTTATATTTATAGTTTAAAACCAACAAGAGACTTAGCCAAAGAAATTTTAGAAGACTCATTAAAAGTTATTGAAGAAAATTGTGCGGAATATAACAAAGAAAATTTTTATACTGAAAAAGATATTGAACAAACTCTTTTGCGTTGGGATACAGTTGATTATCACCAAGAATTAAATTTTGATGAATTTTCAGCTATCTTTTTTCAAGCAGGACATATTTTGGGTTCGGCTTTTATTTTAATTAATCACAAACCAACAAATAAAAAAATTGTTTTTTCGGGTGATTTAGGAAATAAATTTAAATCATTAGATTCTGATTTAGAACCCTTGCCCGAGACAGATTATTTAGTTTTAGAATCAACTTATGGAGACAGGAATCATGAAAATGTAAAAGAAAGATTAAATATTTTAGAAAGGATAATTGAAAGAGTAATAAAAGAAAAAAGAGTATTAATTATTCCAACATTTGCTTTAGAAAGAGCTCAAGAAATTATTTATGATATCCAAAGTTTGATTGAAGATAAAAAAATTCCAGAAATAAAAATGTTTCTTGATAGTCCTTTAGCCTATAGAATTTCAAAAATTTATGAAAAATACCCAGAATATTTAGATAAAGAAGTAAAAAGAATTATTTCAGCTAAAGGTTTATTTGAAAAAGAGTATGTAAAAATAATAAACGAAAAATCTGAAGAGAAAATAATTTTTGAATCACCTGCTCCTAAAATAATTTTAGCTGGCTCAGGAATGGTCACCGGTGGTCGAATTATTGATTTATTGAAAAAATATATTGAAGATGAAAAAACAACAATTTTGTTTATTGGTTTTCAAGCAGAAAATTCATTAGGAAGAAAAATCCTTGAAGGAGCTAAAGAAATTTATTTGGATGATAAAGAATATAAAGTCAGAGCTGAAGTTTTAAGTCTTCTTTCTTATTCAGCCCATCGCGATCAATCAGGAATTTTAGAATGGATTTATCCTCAAAGATTTATTCTTAAAAAAATATTTCTTACTCATGGAGATCAAAAAGTAAAAGAAATATTTAGATTAAAAATAATGGATGAATATGCTATTGATGTCTATATTCCTCAAAAATCTCAATTTTTTGAACTTTAAGTTTTCCACAAAGGATTTTTGAAATTTAAAGAATTTTATTTAGA